>NZ_JAEIMH010000033.1:21135-27296 GCF_016464295.1 Streptomyces sp. N35
CCCAAGAAATAGCGCGCGGGGCCCGTGCGCAGGGGAGGGACGGCGCCCATGACTGCGTACGGCGAAGGAACTCAGAAGCGACGCGTGATCAGCGCGCGCTTCACTTCCTGGATCGCCTTGGTGACCTCGATGCCACGCGGGCAGGCGTCCGTGCAGTTGAACGTGGTGCGGCAACGCCACACGCCGTCACGGTCGTTGAGGATCTCGAGGCGCTGCTCACCGGCCTCGTCGCGCGAGTCGAAGATGAAGCGGTGCGCGTTGACGATCGCGGCCGGGCCGAAGTACTGCCCGTCGTTCCAGAACACGGGGCAGGACGACGTGCACGCCGCGCAAAGGATGCACTTGGTGGTGTCGTCGAAGCGCTCGCGGTCCTCGGGGGACTGCAGGCGCTCGCGCGTCGGCTCGTTGCCCTCGGTGATGAGGAACGGCATGACATCGCGGTACGCCTGGAAGAACGGCTCCATGTCGACCACGAGGTCCTTGAGCACGGTGAGGCCCTTGATGGGCTCGACCGTGATCGGCTTCTCGGGGTTGATGTCCTTGATCAGCGTCTTGCAGGCGAGCCTGTTCTTGCCGTTGATCCGCATCGCGTCCGAGCCGCAGATGCCGTGCGCGCACGAGCGGCGGAAGGTCAGCGAGCCGTCGAGGTCCCACTTGATCTTGTGCAGGCCGTCGAGCACGCGCTCCTTCGGATCGATGTCGATCCGGAAGTCCTCCCAGATCGCCTCGTCCGAGATCTCGGGGTTGAAGCGCCGGATGCGGAAGGTGACCGTGATGTACGGCGACGCTGCGGACTCGGCCTCGACCTTGTCCAGTACGGGAGTTGCCATCAGTACTTACGCTCCATCGGCTGGTAGCGGGTCGTGACGACCGGCTTGTAGTCGAGGCGGACGGAATCGGAGCCGTCGTCGCCGACCTCGCGGTACGCCATGGTGTGGCGCATGAAGTTGACGTCGTCGCGGTTGGGGTAGTCCTCGCGGTAGTGACCGCCGCGGGACTCCTTGCGCGCGAGCGCGGAGACCGCCATGACCTCGGCCAGGTCGAGCAGGTTGCCCAGCTCGATGGCCTCCAGGAGGTCGGTGTTGAAGCGCTTGCCCTTGTCCTGGATCGACACGTTCTTGTAGCGGGCCCGCAGTTCGGCGATCTTCTCGACGGCCGACTTGATGGTCTGCTCCGTACGGAACACCATCACGTTGGCGTCCATCGTCTCCTGCAGCTCCTTGCGGATGTCCGCCACGCGCTCGTTGCCCGTGGAGTTCCGCAGCCGCTCGACCTGCTCGACGACCAGCTCGGCCGGGTTCTCCGGCAGCTCGATGTACTCAGCCTTGGCCGAGTACTCGGCGGCGGCGATACCCGAGCGCTTGCCGAAGACGTTGATGTCGAGCAGCGAGTTGGTGCCCAGACGGTTGGCGCCGTGCACCGAGACGCAGGCGACCTCGCCGGCGGCGTACAGACCAGGCACGACCGTGGTGTTGTCCGCGAGGACCTCACCCTGGACGTTCGTCGGGATGCCGCCCATCGCGTAGTGCGCGGTGGGCTGGATCGGGATCGGGTCCGTGTAGGGCTCGATGCCGAGGTACGTACGCGCGAACTCGGTGATGTCCGGGAGCTTGGCGTCCAGCTGCTCCGGCGGGAGGTGCGTGAGGTCGAGGTAGACGTGGTCGCCCTCGGGGCCGCAGCCGCGGCCCTCACGGATCTCGGTGTAGATGGAGCGGGACACGACGTCACGGGACGCGAGGTCCTTCATGACCGGCGCGTACTTCTCCATGAAGCGCTCGCCGTCCTTGTTGCGGAGGATGCCGCCCTCACCGCGGGCGCCCTCCGTGAGAAGGATGCCCATGCGCCAGATGCCGGTCGGGTGGAACTGGAAGAACTCCATGTCCTCCAGCGGCAGTCCGCGCCGGTAGCAGGCCGCCTGGCCGTCACCGGTGAGGGTGTGCGCGTTGGAGGTCACCTTGAAGAACTTGCCGGTGCCGCCGGACGCGTAGATCACGGCCTTCGCCTGGAAGACGTGGATCTCGCCGGTGGCCAGCTCGTACGCGACGACGCCGGCGCTCTTCTTGACGCCGTCCTCTTCGACGATGAGCTGGTCGAGGACGTAGAACTCGTTGAAGAACTCCACGCCCTCCTTGATGCAGTTCTGGTACAGCGTCTGCAGGATCATGTGGCCGGTGCGGTCGCCCGAGTAGCACGCGCGGCGGACCGGGGCCTCGCCGTGGTTGCGGGAGTGACCGCCGAAACGCCGCTGGTCGATCTCGCCCTTGGGCGTACGGCCGAACGGCAGGCCCATCTTCTCCAGGTCGAGGACCGCGTCGATGGCCTCCTTCGCGAGGATCTCGGCGGCGTCCTGGTCGACCAGGTAGTCACCGCCCTTGATCGTGTCGAAGGTGTGCCACTCCCAGTTGTCCTCTTCCACGTTGGCGAGCGCGGCGGCCATGCCGCCCTGCGCCGCACCGGTGTGGGAGCGGGTCGGGTAGAGCTTCGTGAGCACCGCGGTACGGGAGCGCTTGGTCGACTCGATGGCCGCGCGCATGCCCGCGCCGCCGGCGCCGACGATGACGGTGTCGTACTTGTGGATCTTCATGAGTCGTTACCCCGGGCCTAGCGGATGTTCGGGTCGAAGGTGAAGATCACCAGCGTGCCCAGAAGGACGGTGAACACCGTGGCGGTGTAGAGCAGCATCTTCAGCCAGAAGCGCGTGTTGTCCCGCTCGGCGTAGTCGTTGATGATCGTGCGCAGGCCGTTGGCGCCGTGCAGCATCGCCAGCCAGAGCATGATCAGGTCCCACGCCTGCCAGAACGGGGAGGCCCAGCGGCCGGCCACGAAGGCGAAGCCGATCTTGGACACACCGCCGTCGAGCACCAGCTGGATCAGCAGGTGGCCGAGGACCAGGACGACCAGGACGATGCCGGACAGGCGCATGAACAGCCAGCCGTACATCTCGAAGTTGCCGCGGGTGGCCTTCGGTGTCTTCTTGGTGCGCTTGCGCGGGGCCTCGATGACGGGCGCGGGGTGGTCCACGTCATAGAGCGTCACGCCTTCGACATCGCCGATGGCGGTGGCGTCGGTGGCTTCCTTGTTGAGAGACATCGGCGTCAGCTCCCGAAGACTTCGCGTACGGCGTGGCCGAGCACCGGGTAAAGGGCACCCACCATCAGCACGATCCAGATGCCCAGCACGGTCCAGAGCATCTGCTTCTGGAAGCGCGGGCCCTTCGACCAGAAGTCGACGGCGACGATGCGCAGGCCGTTGAGCGCGTGGAACAGGATGGCCGCGACCAGTCCGTATTCCAGCAGCGCCACGATCGGCGTCTTGTAGGTGGCCACGACATCGTCATACGCCTCGGGGGAGACGCGGACGAGAGCGGTGTCGAGGACGTGTACGAACAGGAAGAAGAAGATGAGGACGCCGGTGACTCGATGAGCCACCCAGGACCACATTCCTTCCCGGCCGCGGTACAGCGTTCCAGCCGGCACGGAAGAACCCTCCGGGAGCGGGGATAGGGGTCGGCCGGCTTCAGTGTCGGTCAGACCCGGCCGGGTACGGTCCACCGGCCGCTCGTCATCGTATCGACCAGATGTCGGTATGCCCGCAGGGGGTCAATAGGTGTGATCAAACAGGCACGTACGGGCTATCAGGCGGGTCGGATTCAGGAGAATTACGCATACGTCAGTACGTACAGCGCATCCGTGATCCGCTCGCGCGCGAGCCGGCGCAGCTGCTCGGCGGCGACGATCCGTTCCTCGTCCGGGTCGTGCGCCAGGCGCGTGCGCAGACTCGCGAGGACCTGGTCGAGATGCTCGTCGTCGTGGAACGCGTCGAGGCTGAGCAGGAAGGCGTGACCGAATTTCGCCTCGTACGCGGCGTGCGCGGCACGTAGGGCGGTGAGCGCGGACTGCGGCGTGTCGCCGGGCGCGGGGTACTCGTCCTGCTCGGCGGCGAGCGCCTCGTGCAGCTCCGCGGGCGTGAGGTCGTAGCTCGCCTCGTCGGCCGCGGCGAGCAGCGCGTCCAGGTCCGGGTACGGCCGGTGTTCGACGAGGCGGTCCGCCCAGCGTTCACTGGCACAGCAGTCGAGAAGGAGCGCGCGGGCGTCGTCGGCCGGTGCGGTGTTGAACTGGTCGAGCCCCGCGTGCATGGTGCCGGTGGCGTCCGTCTGCGCTTGTTTCGGTATGGCGAGGGCAGGCGGTGCGATGGGGTACGGACTGGGCGAAGGCAGCGTGCGCTCCTCGGAAGCGGCCATGCGGCCAGTGGGCATCGGCAGGGGGGCTGCGGGGATGCCGTAACGCTATCGAGGGCTGATGGGAGTTGTACGACGGATGCGCGAATTTCACCCGGACGGGAGAGTTTGGGAACGAGAGGTGGACGGTCGGGGCGTATTCGGAGCGATCGGTTCCTCGCGCGTGGGAGGTTTCTGACGTGATGCCGACCCTTTCGCGATCTTTGTCCCCCCTGTGCGCTCCCCGGGAGGTACGGCGGTGAGCCGGCGCCCGCTGCTGGCCGCAGCCTCACTCGTGGCCGGGGCCGCCGCCGTACTGACCGTGACCCTGTGGCCGGACGGCACTCCCGCGGGCGGTACCCCTTCCGTGAGCGACCGCACCGACGACCGCTCGCCCGCCTCGTCCGCGCCGGCCTACCCGCTCTCGAAGGCGCCGTTGACCATCCCCGCCGTCCGCGAGCACGAGGCGGCGCGCGGGCCGGGCTGGCATCCCGACCGGGGTGCGCAGGTGATCGTCCCCGAGGAGTCCGCGGGTGAGCTGGCCGACGAGGGCCGGCTGATCGCGGACGAACTCGGCCTCGAGTACGCCGAGGGCGCCGAGCCCGGCAAGGGCGATGTGGAACTCGCGCTGGTCGCGGGCGAAGCGAACCCCGAGGCGTACACGATGAGCGTCAGCGACGAGCGGGTCCGTATCTCCGCGACGGGCGAGCCGGGGGTCTTCTACGGCACGCGCACCCTCAAGCAGATCGTGCGCCATGACGGCACCGCGCCCGAGGGCGTCATCCGGGACGCGCCCGCGAAGCCGCAGCGCGGATTCATGCTCGACATCGCGCGCAAGCACTTCACGGCCGGCTGGATCGAGGACCGGATCCGTGAGCTCGCGGACCTCAAGTACAACCAGCTGGGCCTCCACTTCTCCGACGACCAGGCGTTCCGTATCGAGTCCTCCTCGCACCCCGAGGTGGTCTCCGTGCAGCATCTGAAGAAGTCCGAGGTGAAGCGGATCATCGCGCTTGCGCGGAGTCTGCATATCGAGGTCATCCCGGAGATCGACTCGCCGGGGCACCTGGGCGCGGTGATGGCGGCGCACCCCTCCTTGCAGCTGCGGGATGCGCGGGGCGTCCCGTCCCGCGGTGCGATCGACATCTCCGAGCCGGGGTCCGCGAAGATCGTCGATGAACTCCTGCGCGAGTACGCGGGGCTCTTCCCCGGCACGTACTGGCATCTGGGCGCGGACGAGTACCGCGCGCTGATGGTCGCGAACCCCGAGGCCTCGTATCCGCGGCTGGCCGCGGCCGCCCGCGCGAAGTTCGGGCCGAACGCGAAGGTCCAGGACCTGACCACGGGCTGGCTGAACGACCGGGCGAAGGTGATCAGGGGCGAGGGCAAGAAGCCGAAGGTCTGGAACGACGGGCTGTTCCGCGGCGGAGTGGTGCAGGCCGACAAGGACCTCGAGGTCGAGTACTGGACCGGCAAGGAGCTGCGCGCCCGCGAGCCGGTCGAGTATCTGAAGGCCGGCCGCAAGCTGGTGAACCTCAACGACGAGTACCTCTACTACGTGCTCGGGGAGCCCAACACGTTCAAGTACCCGACCGGCGAGCGGATCTACAAGGAGTGGAACCCGCTCGTGGTGCGCGGCTCCAAGCCGGTCCCGGCCGCGTACGGCGATCAGATCCTGGGCGCCCGCTTCGCGGTCTGGTGCGACTTCGCGAGCGCCCAGAACCAGGACCAGGTGGCGGCGGGCATCCGGATGCCGCTGCGGGCGATGGCCCAGCGGGTGTGGGACGCGCGGCAACCCGCGCTGTCGTGGGGGCAGTTCACGGGCCTGGCGCAGAAGGTGGGCTGAGCTGCACTTTTCGGGCTGGACAGGCGGACTGTCCGCCCCATAGGTTCCGCGCGGCCCGGGCGCCCCCGGGGGGGGGGTGGGGGGGCGGGCCGGTCTGTT
>NZ_JAEIMH010000033.1:27306-54319 GCF_016464295.1 Streptomyces sp. N35
GTGCCGCGGGCGCCCTGGGGGAGAGGGTGCCGCGGCACGCGTTTCTGTTTTCCGTGACCTGTGGGGGGTTTTGTGTTCGGCATGCCCGATGATTCTGACGTTCCGTCGTATCCCATCGCACCGACCGCGTTTCTGCGTTCACCTGTGGGCCTCTCCCGGGCAGTGATCGTGCTGCTCGGTGTGGTGATCGCTGCCGATCTCTTCTCGCTCTGGGCGGGTTTCAGCCTGTACTGGCTGGTGGACTCCGTGGACTCGAACGCGGTCAACGACGCCTACGACCTGTATGCGCTCTCCGCGTCCCCGCAGTTCACCGCGCTGGTCGTGACCGGCGTGGTCTTCATCATCTGGTTCCGCCGGGTACGGATCAACGCCGAGGTCTTCGCGCCCGACGACCACTCGCTCAGGCGTGGCTGGGCGGTGTGGGGCTGGCTCTGCCCGGTGGTCAATTTCTGGTTTCCGCGCCGCGTGGCCCTCGACGCGTGGAACGCGAGCGAACCGGCCGACGCGAAGGTGCGCGGCACCGGCGTCGTCAACGCCTGGTGGACGGCATGGCTGGCCGGCTGGTTCTGCAACGAGATTGCGGGACGCATGTATGCGCGGGCCGATGCGATGGACGTGGCAGAGGTGAGGACCGCCCTGCAGGTCATGACCGTGTCCGATCTGTTGGACATCGCGGGGGCCGTCCTGGCGATGCTGTTCGTTCACCGCCTCACCTGCATGCAGCAGAACAAGGCCCTGGCGGGCCCGGCCACACCCCCGTTCGTGCCCAACCTCCCCGCGCTGTAAGCCGCTTACGGCGCCCGCCGCCGGGCCCCGCACGTGCCCAGGCTGCACCAGCGGCGGCGGCCGGACTCGTCGAGGAAGAGCCAGCCGCAGTCCTTGCCCGGGCAGACGCGCAGGGTGTGGACGCGGGGGGACGCGAGGAGGTCGGCCGCGCTGTGGGCCGCGGCGAGCAGGGGCAGGCGCAGGCCCGTGGCCGGGCTGATGGTCCAGCGCGCGAGGCCGTCGGGACCACGGGTGAACTCGGCGTGGGCGGCGGCCTCTTCCGCCGCCGCCGCGACCGTTTTGAAGGCAGGGGCGTCATCGCGGTCCGTGCAGCAGGCGTACAGCGCGGACCGCAGGGCGCGGGCCTCGGCGAGGGCCGCGTCGGCGAGCCCCGGGTTCCGGTCCGCTTCCGCCAGGAGGCGGTCGACCGTCCGGTCGTCGGCGAGACCGAGATGGCCGGCCCAGACGGCGAGCGACGCATAGCGGGCGAGCCAGTCGGCGCCGGGGAGGGAGGGGCTGCCCCAGCCCGCGTACGTATTGCAGAACTCGAGCGCGGGATGGCCGCTGGTGTTCCAGGGCAGCCAGACATCGCGGACGCGGACGGCGTAGACCGGGCCCGGGGGACGGTCGAGGCGCGGGTCGCCGGCCAGGATGCGGCGGTGCAACTCCCGCAGGTCCGTGCCGGGTTCGAGACCCAGCTCGTCGACCAGGGCGGTGCGTGTGTCCCGGTAGAGGTCGAGCGCCTCGGCGGGGCGGCCGCTGCGGTGCAGCGCGGTCATCTGGGCGATGACCAGGCGCTCGCGCGGCGGTCGGCCGCGCAGCTCGGGGAGCAGGTCGGCCACCACGCGGTGGTGCTTGCCCATGGCGAGCAGGTCCTCGGCCCGCCGTTCCAGTGCGGTCAGACGCTGCTCGGCGAGCACGCCGCCCAGGCGGGCCCGCAGCGGCTCGTCGGCGAGACCTTCGAGCAGCGGACCGCGCCACAGGGCGAGGGCCTGGTCGTACAGCTCGACGCGGTGCGCCGGGTCGCCCGCCTGCGCGGCTCTGCGGACGAGGGCGGTGAACTCCGCGGTGTCGACCCGGTGTTCGTCGCGCTCCATGCGATAGCCGTCGTCGTGCGTGGTCAGCCGCAGCGCGTACGGGCCGAGGGCCGCGCGCAGCCGCCCGATGTACGTATGCACCGTGCCGCGCGCC
Organism: Streptomyces sp. N35; assembly: GCF_016464295.1. NCBI lineage: Bacteria > Bacillati > Actinomycetota > Actinomycetes > Kitasatosporales > Streptomycetaceae > Streptomyces > Streptomyces sp. N35. The sequence continues at coordinate 29,263 of NZ_JAEIMH010000033.1, forward strand.
GCACCGGGCGGCCGCCCCTGCCACAGCAGCTCGACCAGCCGGCCGACCGGCACGGTGCGGCCCGCGTCGAGCAGCAGGAACGCGAGGAGCAGGCGCTCCTGGCGGCGCACGCCCGGCAGGACGGGGCGACCCTCGTGCCGCGCCTCGAAGGTGCCGAGCAGCTGGAACTCCATGGGTGCGCAGCCTAGGTCTTGGTCGGTGAATGGTCTTGGTCAGTGAATGGTCAGGGGCGGGCGGGAGGCTGAAGTTCCGTTCCCGTACAGCCACTTGGAGGCCCTGTGTATCTCGCCGCTGCCACCCTGCTCGCCCTCACCGCCGGTGGAGGCTGGGTTCCCGCGCCCTCCGCGCCCTGGGACACGCCCGCCGGTGCCCGCTGTGACTTCGCCGTGCACGGCGAACCCGTCGTCGACGAGGTGGTCAAGCGGGTCCTCGCCACCCATCCGGACGGCTCCGCCAGGACCGTGGCGTACAAAGGCGATCTGGTCGTACGGGTCGGCAACACCGGCACCGGCGCCTCGTACGACGCGGACGCGAGCGGCAGCGCGCTGATCACCTACGGCACGGACGGCTCCCAGCACTGGAAGGTCGCGGGCCCCGTCCTCGTCGGTTTCGCGGAGAACGGCGGCACCCTGCCGCGTGGCCTGTACATCATCGACGGCCTGTACGGCCTGGACATTTCCCCGACCGGATACAAGTCCCTGACCATGTACGACGGTTCGGTCGACGCCCTCTGCGAGCGCATCGACTGACGCGCCCCGGAGCCCTTCTCCGGATCTGCGGCGGGCACTCCCAGGATCCGTGCCCGCTGCAGAGAACCCACAGGCCACACAGCGGCGTCACAGATGAATGCAGGGCCTTCCAAGGCCGGCGAAGCGGCGGCTGTCTGCTCCGGACGTGCGTTGATCTGTGCTTTTCGGTGGCGAACTGCCCTGCAGATGTGTTGGATTCACGTCAAAGACGTCGTGGGCGGGGAGTAAGGCATGGGGTTCTGGGGGTACTACGTCGTCGGCCGCGCGGAGCGGCCTCTTGCGGAGTGCGCTGCGTTCGAGGACGTACGGGACGGGCTCTCGCTGCACGAGCAACGGCCGGGCGGCTGGCAGGTGTGGGAGGCGTCCGTTCCCGAGATCGGGTCGATGGCGGCGCTCGCCCGGGAGACCGGGGCGCCCGCGCTGTTCGGGTTCGTGATGGACAGCTCCTGTGTGGCGGTCGAGGCCGCCGCACCGCAGAGCGGGGCGTGGAACGCGTGTCTCGCGCGCGACGCGATGGCCGAGTTCCTGGCCGCGGACGGGAAGGAGCCCGACGATCTCTTCCTGCCCGCGCAGGACGCGGCGGAGCGGGCGGCCGCCTGGGCGGCGGAGGCGGGGCACACGGTGCGGGCGGCCGATGTCACGGCCGTACTGAACGCGCCCGCCGATCCCTCCGCCGAGCTGTTGTTCTTCCGGTTCCTGGAGCGGCTGGGGATTCCGGAGTCCTGAGCGTGGGGGCGTGACGTTTCCGCAGGACGGGGCGCAGTAAGAGGAAGTGCACCGTCCGCAAGGTGGAGGCGTCCATGAGTCCGGTGGAACTGATCGCGCAGGCCGACGAACGGAGTCTGTCCGTGTCGGGGCTCGCCTGCCTCGACTGCTGTCTGCCGCTGCTCGGCGCCGCCGACGACGCGTTGCGTCCCCTGTGGGCAGCGGTCGAGTCGGGAGCGGGTGACTGGGGTGCAGAACTCGCGCTCGTACGCGCCGAGTTGACCGAGGCCAGGGCCGGGACGGATGCCGGCGACGACGAGGCCACGCGTCTCGTCGTACGCATGCTGGAGACCGCGCCCGAAGAGCCGGCGGGCGCCCCGCTGCGTACCTGGGCCGACGCCTGCTCGGCGGCCGCGCTGCGGGTGCACCGGCTGTACGACATCGGCGGGCGTGGCGGCCCGGCCGGGCAGGTGCGCGCGGACGGGCACGTGCCCACGGACGGGCAGACGCGCGCGGACGGGCCGCAGGACGGGTCCGGGCCCCTGGTCACCGGTGAACTGCGCCGTCAGATACGCGTCCTGGAGCTGCTCGCGGGCCCGGGCGGAGGACTGCGGCAGGCGCACGCGCTGGCCGTCGAGGGGCGGCGGATCCTGCGGGCGGTGGTGTCGCGGCGTGCCAGGGCGCGCGTGTGAGACCGCGCTCGTGGGCGCTGATCGCCGTCCTTGTCGCGGTGCTGCTCTCGCTGGCCTACGCCGGCCGGGAGAGGGAGGCGCGCAGGGCGTCCACGGCACAGGTGCCCGCGGGGCCGGTGCCCCGGGTGTGCCGGGAGTACCCCGACCTGCCGGACAGCATGCGCGATCCGGCGGCCGAGCCGCCCGAGGAGCCCTGGCTGTCGGTCGGCGGCCACGGCTGGACCTCCGACGGCCCGGACGGCGGGGACAAGGGACATTTCACGGCCGACGGCACGCTGCACGCGGGCGCGCACCCGCTCGTCGTCGACGAGCCCTTCGCTCCGTCCGGCGCCGAGCTGACGGTCTGCGCGCCGCACGGCGGAGGGGTGCTCTTCGCGCGCGGTGACCTGACGCCACGGGTCGAGCACGGGCCCAAGGTGAAGGGCGGCGAGCGGCGGATCGCCGCCGGCGGGATGCTGCATTTCACCGTCCGGATGAGCCTGCCCTCCCATGAGGCGGAGAAGCTGGACTCGGTACCGCCGCTCAGCAACGACGTACGGGACTACCCGGTCATCGTGCTCGAGGTGCGGGTCCCGGGCCTGAAGGAGCCCTTGCGGGCGGCCAGTTGTGATGCGGCCTGCCGCGATTCGGGCCTCGAACAGGCTTGAGCGCCATCCGGCCCGCGCGGTCGAGTGACGATCAAAGTCCGCCGCGCGCTCTGCTTCATATGACCGCACACCACGCGACCAAGCCCGCCCGCTGGGCCGCCGACTCCGTCTCCATGCTGCGCGAGGGCGCCCGGCTGTACCTGGACTACTCGCCGAGCAGCCTGTGGCGCCTGGACCGGGTGATCGGCGAACTGCGCAGGGAGAACCCGCCGTTCGACGCGGTGGAGCTCACTCTGCGGGGCTTCGGCGCGTACGCCGGCGAGGTCCTGGTGCGCCACGCGGACGGCGTCTGGGAGGAGAGCGACGGCGGCTACCGGCTGCGTACCGGCGAGGACGGTCTCTGGGACCCGCTGGGCGAGGCGCGGCGCTGCTTCGAGGGAGAGGGGTCACTCCGGCTGCTGTGCCGGGACGTGCTGCGGGAGACGTGACGAGCGACGGCCTTGCCGCACCGGGGACGGGAACGGGCCCTGGCCCGGGCCGCGGTGACGGGCGGCTTCCGCCGTGCCGGCCGGCTGCCCTGCCGGCTCGGCGGCCGTCGTAGACGGTTGAGACGGGGGAACGGTTGTACGGGTTCCGGAAAGCCGGAGGGTGAGAAGGCGCACGCCAGAAACCCGTGACGATCTCCCCTGCCCTCGCGCTGGGTCGGACGGGGAGCGGAGGAGCTCCTCGTCGGCCGGCGAAGGGGCGGGGATGGACCAGGGGTGCGGTGGGCGCGGGGGGAAACGGGTGGCGGCCGAGGTGCGGATGCGGGCGCACGCGCGGGAGTTCGTGGCGCAGGTGACGCGGCGCAACCGGCTGCCGCTCGACTACACCGTGGCCAGCCTGCGGGTCGTGGACTTCATGGTGGACGGGCTGCGCAAGGCGGGCGCCGAAGTCCCGCGCCCCGACCGGGTGTTGTACGGGCTCGGGACGTATGTCGGCGAAGTGCTGGTGCGTCAGGCGGGCGCCGCGTGGGTCGAGTTCGACGAGACGCAGCGGGAGTACTTCGGCCAGGCCGTGGGCGTACGGATGCCGGACGGGCGCGTATGGAATCCCCTCGGCAGGGTCGTGAACCGGTTCGACGTCGGGGGAGAGGAATCCCTGCAGACCTTCTATCTGACGCTGCACGGCCGGGCGCGTAAGGCCGCTTGAGGGGCGCGTCAGGGGTTGAGTGGGGGCGGGCGGATTGTCTCGCCGGTACGACGTGAACGGGCTGGACGGAAAGGTGCGGGCGCATGGGTGAGCGCGGACGGATGGGGTGGCCGGGCGGGTCGAGGTCGCGCGGGGGGCGTCTGGTCCTCGCCGGGATCGTGCTCGGCGTGGTGGCGCTCACCTCGGGGGCGGGCTCCCCTGCCCAACAGCCGTCCGCTGCCCCCGACTTCCCGGCCCCCGATTTCCCCGTCCCCGTCGAGATCGGTGATGCCACCCAGCTCGTCACCGTCGAGTCCAGCGGCTCGTACGCCACCGTCACCGCCTGGGCCAAGGGTTCGGCGGGCTGGAAGTCCCTGCTGTCGACGCGTGCGGGGAGGGTCGGGTCCAACGGGGTCGTGCCCGGGGCGACGCGGTGGCAGGGCACGTACACGACGCCCGGCGGTACGTACACGCTCACCGAGGGCTTCGGGCTCGAGCCCGGTGGGACCTCCCTGCCGTACACCCGCGTGAACTCCACGCACTGGTGGGTGCAGGACCCCGAATCGGCGTTCTACAACCAGCTGCGCACCGAGGCCGGCGCCGACTTCCCGCTCACCGAGAGCGGCGGGCGCGGCAGTGAGCATCTGGTCAATTATCCGACGCAGTACGCAAAGGCGCTGGTGATCGATTTCAACCGGTGGCCGGCGACGCCCGGTCGGGGCGCCGGCATCTTTCTGCATGTGAACGGCAAGGGCGCGACGGCCGGTTGTGTGTCGGTGCCGCGCGCGACTATGGACGCGATCATGGGCTGGATCAAGCCGGGGGCTCACCCGCGGATCGCCATCGGGTGACCCGGACGGTGACTGCGGTGGCCGGAACCTGTCGGCGACCTGTGACGTTTCTGTGCCCGGTGGCGCTGTACGCCGGGGAACGCGGGCACGGTGCACAGTGCCGCCGGGGCGGGTTGGGAACGTAGTGGGGCAACAGGCGCGAGCCGACGACGAGCAGCTGGGCGCAGCGGTCGTACGGGCGCAGGGCGGGGACGAGCAGGCGTTCGCGACCGCGTACCGCATGGTGCAGCCGGGTCTGCTCGGGTATCTGCGCGGCCTCGTCGGGGACGAGGCCGAGGACGTGGCCGCCGATGCCTGGCTGGAGGTAGCGCGCGATCTCGGGCGGTTCAAAGGGGACGGCGCGGGCTTCCGCGGCTGGACGGGCCGTCATCGCCCGGCACCGCGCGCTCGATCTGCTGCGGCGTCGCAAGGCGCGGCCGCAGCAGAGCACGTACGAGAGCGATCTGCTCGAACTGCCCGGCGCGCACGATACGCCCGCCGAGGCCCTGGAGACCCTGTCGACCGCGCGGGCCCTCGCGCTGATCGCGGAACTGCCCCGTGACCAGGCCGAGGTGGTGCTGCTTCGGGTGGTGGTCGGGCTCGACGGGCCGAGCGTGGCGCGGGTGCTCGGCAAGCGGCAGGGAGCGGTGCGGATGGCCGCGTACCGCGGCCTGAAGAGACTGGCCGGCAGGATCTCGGCCGAGCCGGGTGTGACGGATGACGGGCCGCGCACGCTGGGTGAGACGAGATGAACGTCAATTGGCCTCGCGGCGACGAGGACGACAGCGGCCGGCGTACGGCGGGTGGGCACGGCGGATCGGTGCTCCCGGAGGCCGGTGCGCTTCCGGCTTCTGGGGCACCGTCTGCTTCGGAGGTGCTTCCTGACTCGGAGCTGTCCCGGGCTTCGGAGGTGCTTCCTGACTCGGAGGCGTCCCGGGCTTCGGAGGTGCTTCCTGACTCGGAGGCGTCCCCGGCTTCGGTAGCGCCCCCCGCACCTGATTTTTTTCCGGCGTCGGATGCTCTCCAGGCGTCGGACGCGCGCGAGGCGTTGGATGCTCTCCCGGCGTCGGATGCGCGCGAGGCGTTGGATGCGCACTCGGCGTCGGATGTATCCCCGGCATCGGCTGCACCTCCGGCACCTGAGGCGTTCCCCGCGCCGGATGTGCCCCCCGCCCTGGACGAGTTGATCACCGCTGCCTGCTCGGCCGAGGTCGACCCGGACGCTCAGGCCGCCGCTCTCGCCGCCTTCCGTGCCGCGCGGGATTCCGGTGCGCACCGCGAAGGGGCACGGACGCGGCGGCGCGACGACTGGCGGCCGCGTACGCGTGCGCGCCGGATCGCCTGGCGTGCGGTGCTCGGGACGCTGATCGCCGGGCTGACGGTGGGCGGGGTCGCCGTGGCGGTGTCGGGCGGGCCCGAATCCGGGCCGGAAGGTGACGCTTCGGTGCCCGCGGCGACTCCGGCCGCTCCCCAGCGCGAGCCCGAGATCGAGCGCGACCGGTCAGGCATCCCCGACGACCTGCCGGAGCCCGGGGAGGAGCGGTCCGCGCGGCCCTCCCGGCCTGGCGACGTACGGCATGAGGAGGCGCTGTGCCGGAGCCTGGACAAGGTGGGGGGCAAGGCGCTCGACTCCGCCGCACGGCAGCGGCTCGCCGAGTCGGCGGGCCCGCGGGGCGACGTACGCGCTTACTGCGCCCGCCTGTTGGCGGAGGCCGAACGCGCCGGGACCGCCGGTCGCGGAGCGTCCACGAAGGACCCCGCCGGGCGGGGGGCGTCTACGAAGCAGCCCGACGGGCAGGCAGAGCCCACGAAGGAGCCCAACGGGCAGAGAGCGTTCACGAAGCAGCCCAACGGACAAGGCGCGCTCACGAAGCAGCCCGACGGACAGGCAGCGCCCACGAAGGAGCCCAACGGGCAAAGCGCGTGAACGAAGGAGCCCGACGGGCAAGGCGCGTGAACGAAGGAGCCCGACGGGCAAGGCGCGTGAACGAAGGAGCCCGACGGGCAAGGCGTGTCCGCAAAGGGCCTCGACGGGCCGGCGGGCGATTCCGGGGCCGAGCCCGGCACGGACCGCCCCCTCGCTGATCGCTGACGGAAACGTGGGCCGCCAAGGGCCCGCACCTGGGGGGAACCGGAAAATGAGGCTGGCACGGAAAGCTGCCGGGCTGTGCCTGGCCGCGGGACTGCTGGTGTCGTGTGCGCACGGGCCGGCCCGCGACGGTGACGAGGGTGACAAGGCCGCCAAGGCGTGGTCGCGTGGCAGCCGGACGGCGGCGCCGGAACGGTCCGACGCCCGTGGGGAGAAGCTGGCCGCCGAGTCCTTCCGGCTGTTCAAGTCGGCCGAGTCCGTACGGATGACCCGCACGAGCGGCGTGGGCAAGGCCTCCCTGCTCATGGACCGGGCGGGCAACTGCACCGGCACCTACGACGCGGGGCCCATGAAGCGGGCCGAGGTCATCGTGGTCACGGGGCACGGCGGCGAGGGGGCCGCCTACGTCCGGTACACGGCCGAAGCGCTCGCCGAGATCCTCGACGAGGCCGAGCGGCGCGGGCCCGCCACCGAGGCGAAGGTGAAGCCCCGGGTGGAGCTGATCCGCGGCAAGTACCTCGAGCTGCCCGATCCGGAGGGGAAGTTCGCCCGGCAGTGCGACCTCCAGGCCGGGGCGCGGACGCTGCCCTTCGAGACGGAGGGTGTCGAGGCAGGAGCCCCGACGGTGCGGCACGGGGTGCGCGTCATTCCGCTGACGGGCATGGGGGAGGGCGGCGACACGTTGTACGTCGCCGCCGAGGGGGCGCCGTACATGCGCTTCGTGGTGGTGGAGTCCGGCGGCGAGATGCGGTTCTCGGATTACGGCGAGCCGGTACGCGCCGAGGTGCCGCCCGCCCATCTCGTGGTCGAGGCCGACGACATGGCCGGCGGACTGCTCGCCGCGTGAACCAGGGGCCGTGATCCTGAGGCGCTGAAGATCCTGAGGCGCTGAACCCACGACCCGGACCCCGCAACCCCGAGAGCCCGCGGCTCCTGGCGTACAAGCAACAGCCGGAGGCCGCCACCCCCCACAGGAGAGGCCTCCGGCTGCCGCGTTGTGCGGGGGGGCCTTGGGGGGGGCCGCCCGCACTAAGGAATGCGTCGCGCAAGCCGTTTGGGTTTCCCCGCACCCTGTGTCGCGCTAGTTGCACGGTGTACAAACATGGACGCGACACCTGTTGACGCCGTAGCGTGCTGGATCGCACTGGGCTGCGACACGGGCAGGATGAGGCATTGCTGGGGGATGACGCGGAGCTGACCGCCGCGGTACTCGCGGCGCAGGGTGGGGACGAGACCGCGTTCCGCGCTGTGTACCGCGCCGTACAACCGCGGCTGCTCGGCTATGTCCGCACCCTCGTGGGTGAGCTCGACGCGGAGGACATCGCCTCTGAGGCCTGGCTGCAGATCGCCCGCGATCTGGACCGTTTCGAGGGCGACGCGGACCGGTTCCGCGGCTGGACGGCGCGGATAGCCCGTAATCGCGCGCTCGATCATCTACGGATGCGGGGGCGCCGGCCGCTGATCGGCGGCGACGAGACCGAACTCACCGGAAAGCCGGGCGAATCGGACACTGCGGGTGAGGCCATGGAGGCGCTCGCGACCGGCAACACCCTCGCGCTGATCGCGCAGCTCCCCCAGGACCAGGCCGAGGCCGTGGTGCTCCGTGTGGTCGTCGGACTCGACGCCAAGAGCGCAGCAAAGACCCTCGGCAAACGCCCCGGTGCCGTACGCACGGCCGCGCACCGCGGTCTGAAACGGCTCGCCGAACTGCTCGGCGCCGAGGCGCAGTCCGGCGACGCCGGGCTCGACGCCGTGCCCGGCCAGCGGACAGGACCCCCCGTGCCCGGCCAGCGGACAGGGCCCCCGTGCCCGGCCCCGCGCGGGCACGACAGGGTGACGCACGAACGTCCCGACGATACGGAGCACGGCCGGCCCGGCGGTGTGACGCATTCGCGGATGCGGACGCAGAAGGACATGTGATGGCGGACGAGCACTACCGGTGGTTGACGAAGGATGCCGCGGAGCGGTTGCTGCGCGGTGAGCCTTTCGGCGCCAACGGGCACGGCCGCCATGACGGCGAGGAGGCGGTGCGGGCCGAGCGGCTCGCGAAGGCCCTCGACTCCGTGCGCCCGCAGGCCGGCCCTCTGCCGGGGGAACTTCCCGGCGAATCCGCCGCATTGGCGGCATTCCGGGCGGCGGGACACGGCGCAGGAGCCACGTCCGCAGCATCCTCTGCCTCTGCCTCTGCCTCCGTCGCTTCCGCCTCCGTCGCTTCCGCCTCGGTTTCCTCCGGCGATACGCACGTACGCATAGGGCGAGGCGCCCCTTCGGGCCGCGGCGCCCATGCCGCCCCCGGCCGTACCCTCTGGGGCCGCCCGCTGCGCTTCGGGGTGGCCGCCGCGCTGGCGGCCTGCACGATCGGCGGTGTGGCCGTCGCCGCGGGTACGGGCGTGCTGCCGACCCCTTTCGGCGACAGTGATCCGGTGCCCGCCGCCTCCGTCTCCGCCGCGGCCAGCCCCTCGCCGAGCTCGCCGGACCCTGATGCCACGAGGCCGGGTGCCATCGGGGAACCGTCCGCGACACCGGGCGGGAGCGAGGACCCGACCCGGCCAGAGGCACCGCGGACCTCGCCGGGCTCCGGCGGTGACGGCATGGGCAGCCGGGACCCGAACGCAGGTGAGCGGCGCGAGTGGTCCAAGGGCGACGAGTGGTACGCCCGGGTCGTCGAGGCCTGCCGCGATCACCAGGCGGGCCGGCCGCTCGACGGCGACCGGCGCCGACGCCTGGAGTCGGCGGCCAAGGAGGCTCAGGGAGGCAGGGGCGCCGAGGAGGTCGGACGGTTCTGCAGGGACCTGCTCAAGGCGCAGGACGGCCGGCAGGACCAGGGCGGCAACGGCGACTACAACGGCAGCGGCTCGGTCGACGGAGGCGGCGACGACGGAGGCGGAAACGGCGACGGCGGTGGCGCTGGCGGCGACGGAAGCGGTGGCGGCGGCTCCTCCGGCGGGGACGGATCGGACGGCGAGGGTGGCGAGGGAGAGTCAGGCGGCGCGCCTGGCGCGTCGAGCGCTCCCGCAGCCCCGGCTCCCCAGCCGGACCCGGACCCGTCCGTGAGCGACGCCCCCTCGCCGAGCGTCAGCGGCGCGACGGCCTGAGCCTGGCCCTGAGTCCGGCCCCCTGCTCTCCGCCCCTCCCGATCGACCCCCCTCTGACCTGCGCTTTCGAACAAGCACAGAAGAATTTTCAGCAGGGTGTGACACTTTTCGAAGCCCCGGCGCAGATACAAGTGAGCCGACTGGTCATCGGCGTGCACGAGCCGGGGTTCCCCCCGTACCCCATGGCTCGGTGCAGTCGGCAGGGGTGGGTCACGTTCCCCCGGACCCACCCCTGCCCCTCAACCTCACCAGTAGACAACCACCTTGTCGCCCGCCTTCACCTGCTGGAACAGGGACGCGATCTTCGCCTCGTCGCGTACGTTCACGCAGCCGTGCGAAGCGCCCGTGTAGCCCCGGGCCTTGAAGTCCGACGAGTAGTGCACCGCCTGGCCCCGGCTGAAGAACATCGCGTACGGCATCGGGGTGTCGTAGAGCGTCGAGTGGTGGTTGCGGGACTTGAAGTCGACCTTGAAGACGCCCTCGCGCGTGGGAGTCATCTCCGAGCCGAAGCGCACGTCGACCTGGAGCTGCGCCTTGCCGTCGACCATCCACACCAAGGTGCGGCTGGTCTTGCTGATGCAGAGCACCCGGCCCTCCAGGCACCGCGGGTCCGGCTTGGCGGCCGGCTGGTCGCCGCCCGCGTACAGCTCGAAGAAGCCCGGCTTCGAGGTCATCTTGAGCAGCCGCTCCCACGTGACCGGGTCGACCTCGCCCGTCTCGGGCAGTCCGCGCTTGCCCTGGAACCCCTTGACCGCCTTGACGGTGCTGCCCCCGTACGAGCCGTCGGGGTACTCGAACAGCCAGGCCACCTGCCGCAGCCGGGCCTGCAGTTCACGCACCTTCATGCCCTTGTCGCCCTCGCTGAGCAGTGCGCTCTGCGCCTCGGGCCCGTCGGGCTCCTGGGTGCCGGACGGCGTGGACGAGGGCTTGTCGTCCGCCGGCTTCGAGGAGCCCGGCGGCTTCGTGGGCGCGGATCCGGCCGAACCCGACACCGTGCACCCCGCGGCCGCGGCCACCACCACGGCTGCGGCAAGCACTCTCCGTATGACGGAATTCCGCTGCATCTCGTCCCCCAAGGTCAGACCCCGCCAGGCCCCGTACCTGCCGCGTGTCCCTGTAGATGATTCCCGCGCATGATTGGTTGCGAACGCCCTACGGGATCACTGATGCGTTACCGAAGGGAGACAAGGCCATGGCACGGCAGTCGGAAAAGGGCACCCCCGGGCGGGAGTCGGAGTCGGGGCTGCCCATCGCTCCGGTGTACGGACCCGAGGCGCTGGCGGGCTGGGATCCCGCGGTGCGCCTGGGGGAGCCGGGCGCATATCCGTACACGAGGGGCGTGTACCCCTCGATGTACACGGGACGCCCCTGGACCATGCGCCAGTACGCGGGCTTCGGCACGGCCGCCGAATCCAACGCCCGCTACCGGCAGCTGATCGCCTCGGGTACGACGGGTCTGTCCGTCGCCTTCGACCTGCCCACCCAGATGGGCCATGACAGCGACGCCCCGCTCGCGCACGGCGAGGTGGGCAAGGTCGGGGTGGCGATCGACTCGATCGACGACATGCGGGTCCTCTTCGACGCGATCCCGCTCGGCAAGGTCTCGACGTCGATGACGATCAACGCCCCCGCCGCGGTGCTGCTCCTGCTCTACCAACTGGTGGCCGAGGAACAGGGCGTCCCCGCGGCCGAGTTGACCGGCACGATCCAGAACGACGTGCTCAAGGAGTACATCGCCCGCGGCACGTACATCTTCCCGCCGAAGCCCTCCCTGCGCCTGGTCGCGGACACCTTCCGCTACTGCCGTGCCGAGCTGCCGCGCTGGAACAGCATCTCCATCTCCGGCTACCACATGGCGGAGGCGGGGGCCTCGCCCGCGCAGGAGATCGCGTTCACGCTCGCGGACGGCATCGAGTACGTACGGACCGCGCTCGCGGCCGGGATGGCGGTGGACGAGTTCGCGCCGCGCCTCTCCTTCTTCTTCGTGGCGCGTACGACGCTCCTGGAGGAGGTCGCCAAGTTCCGGGCGGCGCGCAGGATCTGGGCGCGGGTGATGAAGGAGGAGTTCGGCGCCGAGGACCCCAAGTCGCTGATGCTGCGGTTCCACACGCAGACGGCCGGGGTGCAGCTGACCGCGCAACAGCCGGAGGTGAATCTCGTACGGGTGGCCGTGCAGGGTCTCGCGGCGGTGCTCGGCGGCACCCAGTCCCTGCACACCAACTCCTTCGACGAGGCGATCGCGCTGCCGACGGAGAAGTCGGCCCGTCTCGCCCTGCGCACCCAGCAGGTCCTCGCGTACGAGACGGACGTCACCGCGACCGTGGATCCCTTCGCGGGCTCGTACGCGGTCGAGAAGATGACGGACGACATGGAGAAGGCCGTACGCGAGCTCATGGTCCGGATCGAGGACCTGGGCGGCGCGGAGGCGGCGATCGAGCACGGCTTCCAGAAGTCCGAGATCGAGCGGAACGCGTACCGCATCGACCAGGAGACCGAGGCGGGGGAGCGCGTGGTGGTCGGCGTCAACCGCTTCCGGCTCGACCAGGAGGAGCCGTACGAGCCGCTGCGGGTGGACCCGGCGATCGAGGCCCAGCAGGTGGCACGGCTCGAGCGGCTGCGGGCCGAGCGGGACCGGGAAGCGGTCGACCGGGCGCTGACCTCGCTGCGGGAGGCGGCCGGCGGGGACGCGAACGTGCTCCACCCGATGAAGGACGCGCTCGCCGCCCGCGCCACGGTGGGGGAGGTGTGCGGGGCGCTGCGGGAGGTGTGGGGGACGCATGTGCCGACGGACGCGTACTGAGATGTACGCGCCCGGAGGGTCTCGTTCCGTTATCCGGGACGGCTGTGAACCGTATCCGCCTTTCGTGCGACACTCCGGCCATGCTGGGTGTCATAGATCTGCCGACGTACCTCGCGGGACTCATCGTCATCGTCCTGCTCCCTGGTCCGAACTCGCTGTACGTCCTGTCGGTCGCCGCACGTCGCGGTGTCCGCTCGGGCTATACGGCGGCGGCCGGTGTGTGGTGCGGCGACACGGTGCTCATGACGCTCTCGGCGATGGGCGTGGCCTCCCTGCTGCAGGCCAACGCGCTCCTCTTCTCGATCGTCAAGTTCGCCGGCGCCGGCTATCTGACCTGGCTCGCGATCGGGATGCTGCGGGCGGCCTGGTCGATGTGGCGCACCCGCCGCGAACGCTTCGCGGAGGCGGCCGAGGATGCCCGGGCCCCCGTTGCGAAGGAGGAGCGGCCCTTCCGCCGTGCCTTCGTGGTCAGCCTGCTCAACCCCAAGGCGATCCTCTTCTTCATCGCCTTCTTCGTGCAGTTCGTCGACCCGGCGTACGCGCACCCGGCGCTGTCCTTCGTGGTCCTCGGCGCCTTCGCCCAGCTCGCGAGCTTCCTCTATCTCTCGGCCCTGATCTTCAGCGGCACGAAGCTGGCGGCCGCCTTCCAGCGGCGCCGCGCCCTGTCGGCCGGTGCGACCTCGGCGGCGGGTGCGCTGTTCATCGGCTTCGCGGTGAAGCTTTCGCTGAGCAGTGTGTGAGGTCAGGCCGAGCCGAACGGCCGACTGAGCCGCTCCCGTAGACGAGGAGTGGCCCACTTCTCCACGTACCGGTGAAGGAGCCAGGCCAGCGCCAGCATCCCGGCCACCGTCAGCGCGAACGTCGCCCACGACGGGACGCCGAAGCCGCGGTGCAGGAAGCGGACCGCGACCCAGCCCAGGTGTTCGTGCACCAGGTAGAAGGGGTACGTGAGCGCGCCCGCGGTGGTCAGCCAGCGCCAGTCGGCCCGGTGGAGCAGGCCGAGCGCGATCGCCGCGACCGCCGCGAAGCCGAAGGTGACCACGGCGATGATGGCGAGCGAGGGGCGGTAGGCGAACAGGTCGGGGGAGGGCGCCTGGTACAGCTCCCGTACCGCATAGTGCTGTCCGGTCAGCCAGCTGACGGCGACGATGCCCCAGGCCGTCAGGTCGCGGCGGTCGCGGTGGACCAGATACAGGCCCATGCCGCCGATGAAGAACGGGGCGTACTCGGGCATCAGGATCAGGTCGAGGAGAGGCGAGCCGGCGGCGTCCGCGATCGCGGCGCCCAGCGTCCAGACCGCGCAGAACAGCACCACCCGCTGCCGGGTCGCCCCCGGGAGCACGATGCACAGCGCGAACAGGGCGTAGAAGCGGACCTCCGCCCACAGCGTCCAGCAGACCCCGAGGACCCGGTCGACGCCGAGCGGCATCTGCAGCATCGACAGATTGACCAGGAAATCGCTGGGCGAGACCGCCTTGTAGACGACGGGCGGCAGCGCGAACACGGCCGTGACGAGAACGACCGCGGCCCAGTACGAGGGCCCCAGCCGCGAGGCGCGCGAGGCGAAGAAGGAGCGCAGGGTGCGGCCCCAGCCGCTCATGCAGATCACGAATCCGCTGATCACGAAGAAGATCTGCACGCCCAGACAGCCGAGCGCCAACCATTCGTGGGCGGTGGGGAATTGGATTTCCGGCGAACTGCCCCATGCGTCGGAAATCGCGCCGCCGCGACCGCCGTAGTGATAGCCGGCGACCATCAGGGCGGCGAGCAGCCGCAACCCGTCGAGCGCACGCAGACGTGAGCCCTGCCGCTTCGGCCTTTGTGGCTGCCGGACGGTCTCGGGCGCCGTACGGACGGCAAGGCTGGTCACGGAATTCCCCTTGGCGGCAGTGCTCTTTCGTTACGCGTGCTCCTGCACGTTAAACGCGTTTCAACGGGCAACTCCGCACTCGGGGCAACGATTGTCCCGCTGTCCGTGGCCAGTTCACCTGGGCGTCGCTTTCGCTTCCTACTTTTTTCCGCACCCCCACACGCAGAGCCGTCTCCCCCACAGGCAAAGCCACACGTAGTCACGAATGACGACACCGGGAGCACCATGACGAGGGTCCTCACCAAGCGGGTGCGCGCACGCGGCGGGGAGTTGGCGGACTGCCTGCGCGCGTGCGCCGCGCACAGCGGGAAACTGGTCGGCACGGAAGACCGCCGGCGCATCGAACTCGCCGAGCAGCTGCGGAAGTTGCTCGTCCTGTGGAGCACCGCACCGGTGGCCGAACCGGCCCCGGCCGCCACCGGCGCCACCGCCCGCCCCAAGGGCGCGGGCAAGGGGGCCGCCACCCCCGCGTCCCCGCTCGACCACCAGCTGCTCGGCGCCCCGCTCGCGGTCGCCGACCGGGCACTGCGCTGCGCTTACGACGACGAGCTCGCCCTGGCCGGGATCATCGCGGACACGGTGCTCGAGCACCGGAGCAGCTCACGTGCGGGCTGGCGGCTGCGAGGCCGGGTGCTCGAGGCGCAGGGACGGCCCACCGAAGCGGTCGAGGCCTACGAGCGCCATCTGGAGCTGACCAAGGAGGACGGGTACGGCGTGCGCGCCCGCGTCGACGGGATGCGCGCGGCGACCGGGGCCCGCACCGAACTGCTCGCCCTGCTCGCCCGCACCGTCCCGGACGCCGCGCGGTTCAGCGCGGGTCCGGCCACCGATACCTGGGCCGACGGCCTCGCCGCCCACGACGCGGGCGACCCGGCGGGCGCCCGGGCGCGGATGGTCGGCGCGATCCTCGCCATGGACCGCACCGGCAGCCCCGATCACGAGGTCCAGGAGGCGCTGAGTCACTACCTCGGGCTGACGACGGGCCCGGGCACCTCGCCCACCACCGACCAGCTCGAGGCGATCGCCCTGTACGCGAACGCCCGCCGCAACCGCATGCGCGGCCCCGTCCCCGACCCGCTGTTCGGGGGCGTGCAGTGGCTGAGCCTGGGGGAGTTCCGCAACCGGATCACCGGCAAGTCCGTCTGCCTGATCGCCAATTCGGGCCGGATGGCCGAGAGCCGCCTCGGCGCCGGGATCGACGCGTACGACCTGGTGGTCCGCTTCAACTCGTACCGGATCGACCGCAAGCACACCGGTGAGCGCACCGACATCCACACCACCGTCCACAAGCACTTCTACAACTGGGACCAGCACGTCGAGACCCGCCTCGTCTTCAGCGGCATCTCGGCCGACTGGAAGCACTCGGTGCGCAACAAGCTGATCCCCGGCGCCCAGACGTACGTGAACGACGAGTCGCTGCGCTGGCCCGTGCGCAACCTCGGCGGCAAGGCCGCCGCCGAGCTGCCGCCGATTCCGACCTCCGGCTTCAACATGCTCTGGCTGCTCGACTTCCTCGACGTCAGCCCCACGATCGATCTGATCGGCTTCGACTTCTACGAGAGCGGCGCCTACCGCACCCCCGAGGCGATGAAGCTGGCCATCGCCCACGTCCACGAATACGGCAGCGAGAAGGCGTGGGTCATGGAGCGGGCCCAGAGCGTCTCCGGCGACGGCATGAGGATTTCCCTGAGATGACCATCACCACGTCCGCGCCCGTGAGCGCGCCCACCGCCGACGCCTCCGCCCTGACCGGCAAGCGCCGTATCGCCTTCGCGAGCTTCGTCGACGAGAACTATCTGCCCGGGTTCCTCACGCTGCTGCGCTCGCTCGCCCTGTCGAACCCGGACATCTGCGAGGACTTCCTCGTCCTGCACGACGGGCTGCGCCCCGACTCCGTGGCGCGCATCAGGGCCCTGCACCCGCGCGTCCGGTTCCGCCGGGTGAACGCCGGCCACTACGACGCGTACGAGAAGGGCGACCAGGACAACTACCTGGTCCGCAAGGCGTACTTCATCCTGGACGTGTTCCGCGTCCGGGACTACGACACCGTGATCACGCTCGACACCGACATGGTGGTCCTCGGCCCCATCGGTGACCTTCTCACCCTGCGCCATGGCTTCGGCGCGGTACCCCAGTTCTTCTTCAACGATATGAACCGCAAGTTCAACAGCGGTCTGCTCGTGATCCAGAAGGAATTCCTGACCGACGAGTTCTGCTCCCGGATCGACGAGGTCGGCCGCAGCGGGGCGTACGAACTCGACAAGCACGACCAGGGCATCCTCAACGCCATCCTCGACGGCGACTACCTGAAGCTCGACCCCCGCTACAACTTCGTCAAACGGCGTCTCTCCGGGGACAGGCCGGTGCCCGAGGACACCTCCATCCTGCATTTCACGGGCCGTCACAAGCCCTGGCAGGGAGGTGAGTCGGGCTATGGCCTGGCGCAGGAGCGGTGGGCCGAGTACGAGCTCACGGATGCCGAACTGCACGCCGCCTTCCTCGCCAGGAGCGGCCTCCACCGCGACCTGCTCATCCACTACGGCACCCCCCACGTCCACCGCACCCGTGACGCCGTGACCGCCCGCAAGGTAGCCCTCGCCCAGATCGGCCTGGGTGACTTCCAGGCCGCCGTCGACATACTGGAGCGGGCCGATCTCCCGGTCGACGACGCCTGGGCGCACGAGGTCCACGGGCACGCCCTGATGAGCGTCTCGCGCTACGCGGAGGCCCGCGCCCGGCTCCTGCTCGCGACCGCGGCGCCCAACCGGGCCGCGACCGCGTTCAGCCGGCTCGCGCAGACGGCGTGGGTGCAGGGCGACGACGACGCGGCACGTGCGTACGCCCGTGAAGGTCTGACCGTGGACCCGACCCACCGCGCGAGCCGGCTGTGGCATCAGCGCACCACGGGCGTACCGGAGCAGCAGACGGGCAGCGCCGGCGACCAACTCGCGCATGTGGCCTTCTACATGGACCGCCAGGGCAACGCCGGCGACAAGCTGCTGCCCGAGAGCGTCCGGCTGGCCGTCGGGGGCGAGGACACGAGCGCGCGGCGCTGGCACTCCGTGCACGCCCACCGGCTCTTCGACGAGGCGGCGCTGCGGCGGGTCAACGCGCGGCGCGGTCTGGTGATCGGCGGCGGCGGGCTCTTCATCCCCGACACCATGCCGAACGGCAACAGCGCCTGGCAGTGGAACGTGCCGGACGAGCTCCTGGACCGTATCGACGTACCCGTCGCGGTCTTCGCCGTCGGCTTCAACGCCTTCGACGGCCAGTCCTACCGGGCCGAGCGCTTCCGGTCCTCGCTGCGGCTGCTCGTCGAGAAGTCCTCGTTCTTCGGGCTGCGCAACCACGGTTCGATCGAGAAGGTCCGCGCGATGCTGCCCGCGCACCTGCACGACAAGGTGCGCTTCCAGCCCTGTCCCACGACCGTCACCCGGCAGATGGTGAGCGGCTGGCAGGACCCGGCGGCACGCGAGGACACCATTCTCGTCAACGCCGCCTACGACCGTGCGGGGCTGCGCTTCGGTCATGACTACGGGTACTTCCTCGCGCAAATGGCCGCGGCGGTGCGCGAGTTGGGCGAGCTCGCCGAGGTCAAGTGCGTCGCGCACTCGCTCGACGACGAGAAGCTCGCCTTCGATCTGCGGCGCGAGCACGGCATCTCGCTGCCCGTGATCGGCATGTACGACTTCGACAACGCGCAGATCCTCGATCTGTACGCCAGAACGAAGCTGGTCATCGGGATGCGCGGCCATGCGGGCATGATCCCGTTCGGCTGCGGGACGCCGATCGTCTCCCTGATCTCGCACCCGAAGATGGCGTACTTCCTGCGCGACATCGAACGGCCCGAGTGGGGTGTCTCCGTACACGACCGCGATCTCGCGGCCAGGCTCCTGGAGACGGCGGGCGCCCTGCTCGGCGACCACGCGGCGAGCGTCGCCGATGTGCACGGGCGCCAGCAGGAGCTGTGGAAGGTCACCGAGGCGAACGCGGCCGAACTGCGGACGCTTCTCGGCAGCTGATCATCGAGCCAACGGACGGAAGGGGCGGGGTCCTTGAGACCCCGCCCCTTCGCGTACGCCGGGCTACTTCGACATCGCCCGCCGCAGCCGCCTGGCCTGGCGCACCACCCGGCGCGCGGTGGGATTGCGGGAGAGCGAGCTCAGCTTGGACGGCAGACCGCCCGGCAGGCCGAGCGAGGTGAGCCGCTTGCGCTTGAAGTACTTCCAGGTCTCGTCGTCGAGGTGCCCGGCCAGATACGCCTCGGCGGCGGGCCGCAGCTGCGGGTAGATCTGCGGCTGCATCGCGAAACCGATCGCCGTCAGGAGCGCGGAAAGCTGCTCGGTGCCGAGCTTCTGCGCCTCGACCCCGGCCGCGTCCGTCGCCTCCGTCGCGTCCGCCATGTCCGCCACGTCCGCCACATCCGGAAGCAGGGCGTGCACGATGGACAGCGGGATGCGGTTGCTGTTCTGGAACGGGGCGAGCCGGTCGAGCAGCCGCTCGGTGCCCACCCGCGCGACCGGGATCCCGTACAGGGCGGTCGCGGTGAGCAGCGCGGTCGAGAAGCAGCCGACCACCAGGGCGGGCCGCATCCGCTGGTAGACCACTTCGGCGAGCACGGGGGTGTCAAGGACGGTCAGTTCGACGCCGAGCTTCTCCGCCTCGGCCTCGAGGAGCTGGACCTGCCGTTCGGGCGCGGAGGGGTGCGGCTTGAACACGATCCGCCGATGCCCCCGGTCGTACGCGCCCTTGACCATCTGGACGTGCAGCTTCTCCTCCTCCTCGGCGGAGAGGATCTTCAGCGCCGAGAGGTACTGGCCGAGCAGCAGGGCGGGATTCCCCGCTGGGAGGTCCAAGTCGCCCTGTGAGGAGCCCAGTTCGGTGAGGACCTTGTGGAAGGCCTCGGACGGGATGATCTCCGGCTCGACCTCGAACTCGCTCAGGAGCATCGGCTTGAGCCCGGCCACCAGATCCAGATGCAGCAGCCGCCGCACCCGGGTGCCGGTCAGCGGGTCCAGCTTGTTGCGCGTGGGGCCGTAGGACATCAGGCCGTCCGCGTACACATGGATGGGTGCGCCGTGGAAGATCTGGCAGAAGGCGAGCGCCGGGTTGACCTGGAGCGATTCGACGGCGAGCTCTATGCGGTCATCGCCCAGCCGCCACAGCATCCGGAAGTACCGCTCCCACAGGGGCACATCGTCCGGGCGCGGCGACCAGTCGCCGGGGTGGAAGGGCCGGATCGCCTCGTTGTACGAGACCACCGCGTCGAACCGCGTGCGCAGCAGCTCGAAGCCGGGCATCTCGTCGAGCGGTGTGGAGGTCTCGGGCGTCATCGTGTTGGTGAAGACGACGAGCACCCGCCGGTCCGCCGGTGCGAAGCAGTCCGCGTCGAGCGCCGCGGCCAGGGTCGCGGCCCCGTACAGCGTGGAGGCGCAGAACAGCTGCGTGGTTCTGAACTCCCGTACAGCCAACGGCTTCTGTGACATCAGGCTGCCTCCCCGGCGGACACCGGGCGCCTGCGCAGCCGGCGAAGTTGAGTGGACCGCTCGTGGTCCATGGAGTCGAGCACGTCGGTGAGCAGATCCTGAGGCATCCGCTTGAGCGCCGCGGCCGCGAGCGTCCGCAGCCGCTTCGCCACCTGGGGCTCGAACTTGTCGATGGTGCCCAGGTGATGGGCGATGATCGCGCAGTACGTACGGACGGCCTTGGGCAGAAACCTGTCGGCCTCGGGGTCCTCGGCGGTGTCCGCGAGGACACGGTCGAAGGAGCGGATGAAGTCCAGCTGGCGCACATCGCCGATCTGTGTCAGGGAGTTGGAGACCCCGCGCCGGTAGAACACCCCGAGCAGTCCGGTGACCGCGAAGGACTCGGCCTCGCGGTGCAGCTTCCAGATCCACGGCCGGTCCTCGGCGGTGCGCAGCCCGTCCATGAAGTGCAGGACGCCCTTGTCGAGCAGCCGGCGGTGGTAGATCCCCGCCCAGGCGTACGCGTAGTCGACGGAGGTCGAGCGGTGCGCGGGCAGGATGACCTCGCGCGAGGGCATCACGACGTCCCGCAGACCGTGCGGCACACGGTGGATGGTGCGGTTGCGGCCGGTGAACTGGACGTGGTCGGTCCGCACGAAGTCGCAGCCGAGCTGGTCCATGGCGTCGACAAGGCGGGCGAAGTAGCCGGGGGCCACCCAGTCGTCGCCGTCCAGGAAGGTCAGATACTCGCCGCGTGCCGCGTCGAGGCCCGTGTTGCGCGCGGTGGCCAGACCGCCGTTCTGTTCGTGCCGGATATGGACGACACCGGGGATCTCCTTGGCCGCACGCTCCAATAGCTCGGGTGTTCCATCTCGGGAGCAGTCGTCCACGAGAATGAATTCAAAATCGGAACGCGCGTTCGCAGACAGGCTTCTGAGGGTCTCTGGCGCGTATTGCTGGACGTTGTAGAACGGCACGATGACGGAGAACTTAACCACCCGGGGGACATTAGGTGTCCGGATCTCATGAGGCTTGGCCCGGACGGAAATGGGGGATGAACGAAGCGTGGCAATCATGTGAACCCGCCCTCGACCTGGGCTGATTCGCCATTCGGCGGCGCGCTGTTAACCCTCTGTTGTTTTTCGATTCGGCCCGAGTCCTGAATGACTTCCTAGCGTCTGTGACGTGCCAAGCAAGAAGCAGACGCAGCGAGTTGCCGTACTCGCCGATTCCGACACCCGCTGGAAATGGGGTGCCCTTACCGCTCAGCGCATCGTAGCGGCCGAGGGTTCCGCGAGTGGGGATGAAACGGACATTCGGCTCGACGGCTACCTGTTGCGCGGGCGTGCGACCCCCACCGCGCGTCAGCTGAGTGAAGTGGGCGTGCGGGCGGATGTCCTGCGCGAGGTCACGGGTGTCGAGTTCCTCGGGGAGATGGAGCGGGCGCGCGAGCGGTACGACGTGGTCGTCCTCGCCCTCGTCGGCGGCGCCGTCCAGGCGATGCTGCACGGGCTCGCGAACGTGTGGGCGGACCGGCCCGAGCGCCCTGTCGTCGTCACCGGTTACGTCGGTGTCGTCTACGAGAAGCTCGCCGACGGACTGCTCCTGCGGCACGGCGCCGATGTGGTGCTCGCCAACTCCCGCCAAGACGCGGAGCGTTTCCGTGCCGTGTACGAGGGAGTGGGCGCCGACGCCGGCGCGGTCACCGAGTGCGCGCTGCCGTTCCTGGGCGGGGCGCCCCGCACGGCGCCGAACGACCCGTACACGGTGTGCTTCGCCGCCCAGCCCTCCGTACCGGAGAGCCGTGCGGACCGTACGTACCTGCTGAAGCGGATGATCCGGCACGCGAAGCTCCACCCGGAGCGCGAGGTGCTGATCAAGCTCCGCTCCAAGCCGGGCGAGCACACCACGCACATCGAGGAACTCCCGTACCAGAAGCTGGCCAAGGGCCATGAGCTCCCGGCCAACTGCCGCCTCGTGTACGGGCATATGGGCGAGGTCCTCGACCGCACCGATCTGCTCGTGACCGTCAGCTCCACGGCCGCGCTCGAAGCGCTGCACCGGCGCATCCCCACCGCGGTCCTCACCGACCTCGGGGTGCGCGAGGC
The DNA here is from genome assembly GCF_016464295.1 of Streptomyces sp. N35. NCBI lineage: Bacteria > Bacillati > Actinomycetota > Actinomycetes > Kitasatosporales > Streptomycetaceae > Streptomyces > Streptomyces sp. N35. The sequence goes on from NZ_JAEIMH010000033.1 coordinate 51,423, forward strand.
GCTCGGCAACCACCACTTCACCGGCTCCGGCTGCCTCGCCTCCTGGACCGAGCTCGACGAGGGGTACGTCCCCGTGCCCGACGAGCGGTGGCTCGCCCGGCAGGGAGTGGCCGCCGACGGCGCGTACGAGACGGCCTTCGACGAGGCCCGCGCCCGACTCGACGAGCTGGCGGCGAAGCCCGGACTGCCGCCGCTCGCCCCGTACTACACGCTCACCACCGCACCCGGCTATCTGCCCGGCATCCTCGCCCGCCACCACCTCGCGCCCGACGGCCGGCCGCTGCCGGGCGCGCAGGCCGCGGCCAAGGAGCCCGGACCCGTGCGCCAGATCGTGCGGCAGGCCGCGCGCGGCGCCTACCGGCACGGCGTCCAGCGCGTCGCGCCGGTGATCCGGCGGATGGGGGAGCTGTGACCGACTCCGTCGCCGTGACCGACTCCGTCGCCGTGACCACCTCCGTCGCCGTGACCACCTCCGCTGCCGTGACCAACTCCGTTGCTCCTGAAGGAGATCAGTCCATGACGACCAGCCCGGTACGCAGGGTGCTCGCCGTGATCCCCGCGCGCGGCGGATCCAAGGGCGTACCCGCGAAGAACCTCAGCCCCGTCGGCGGAGTGCCGCTCGTCGCCCGTGCCGTGCGCGAATGTCTGACCTCGCGCCATGTGACGGATGTGGTCGTCTCCACCGACGACGACGCCATCGCCGCCGCGGCCCGTGGCGCCGGCGCCGAGGTGGTGCTCCGTCCGGCCGCGATCGCCGGTGACACCGCGACCTCCGAGGCCGCCGTCCTGCACGCCCTGGACGCCCATGAGGCGCTGCACGGCGCGGCCGTGGACGTGGTGCTGCTCGTGCAGTGCACCAGCCCGTTCCTGGTCCGCGAGGACGTGGACAAGGTGGCCGCCGCGGTCATCGACGAGGGCGCCGACACCGCGCTGACGGTCGCGCCCTTCCACGGCTTCGTCTGGCGGGACGCGGGCGACGAACCGCCGGTGGCCGGTGAACAGCGGATGGCCGCACAAGGCGGCACCACCACGGTCGTCGCCCCGGCCACCACCTCCGGCGGCTACGGCGTCAACCACGACAAGTCCTTCCGGCCCCGCCGCCAGGACCGCCCCCAGGACCTCCTGGAGACCGGCGCGGTCTACGCGATGACCGTGCCCGGCTTCCGCGAGGCCGGCCACCGCTTCTTCGGCCGTACGGAGCTCGTGCGCACCGACCCCGCCCGGGTCCTGGAGATCGACGACCCGCACGATCTCGCCCGGGCCCGCGCGCTGGCCCCGCTCCTCGACGCCGAACGGACCGGCGCGCCGGCTGCCGATTCCCCCGCCCACCTCCCTACACGCCACGACGTGGACGCCATCGTCCTCGACTTCGACGGCACCCAGACCGACGACCGGGTGCTGATCGACGCGGAAGGAAAGGAGTTCGTCACCGTGCACCGCGGCGACGGACTCGGCATCGCGGCGCTGCGGAACAGCGGCCTGAAGATGCTGATCCTCTCCACGGAACAGAACCCGGTGGTCACCGCCCGCGCCCGGAAGCTCAAACTCCCCGTGCTGCACGGCATCGACCGCAAGGACCTCGCCCTCAAGCAGTGGTGCGAGGAACAGGGCGTCGCGCCCGAGCGCGTGCTCTACGTCGGCAACGACGTCAACGACCTCCCGTGCTTCGGCCTCGTCGGCTGGCCCGTGGCGGTCGCGAGCGCCCACGACGTCGTACGCGGCGCCGCGCGCGCCATCACCACCCAGGACGGGGGCGACGGCGCGATCCGGGAGATCGCGACGTGGATGCTCGGCCCCTCTCTCTGAACTCCGCTCCCGCCGAACTCTGCTCCCTCTGAACTCGGCTCCCGCTGAACCCTCTTCCCCCCAGCGTCACTTCCCCACGTAAGGAACCACCTGCCATGACCTCCACCTCCCGCCTGCGCACCCTCGGCAAGAAGACCGCGGGCCCCGGCCGCCCCGTCTATGTCACCGGCGAGATCGGCATCAACCACAACGGCGACCTCGAGAACGCCTTCGCGCTGATCGACGCGGCCGCCGACGCGGGCTGCGACGCGGTCAAGTTCCAAAAGCGCACCCCGGAGATCTGCACCCCGCGCGACCAGTGGGACATCGAGCGCGACACTCCCTGGGGCCGGATGACCTACATCGACTACCGCCACCGTGTGGAGTTCGACGAGACCGCCTACCGCGCGATCGACGAGCACTGCAAGAAGCGCGGCATCGACTGGTTCGCGTCCCCGTGGGACACCGAGGCCGTCGCCTTCCTGGAGAAGTTCGACCTGCCCGCCCACAAGGTGGCCTCCGCCTCGCTGACCGACGACGAGCTGCTGCGCGCCCTGCGGGCGACCGGCCGCACGATCATCCTCTCCACGGGCATGTCGACCCCGCGCCAGATCCGCCACGCGGTCGAGGTGCTCGGCTCCGACAACATCCTTCTGTGCCACGCCACTTCGACGTACCCGGCGAAGGCCGAGGAGCTCAACCTGCGCGTGATCAACACGCTGCAGGCCGAGTACCCGAACGTGCCGATCGGCTACTCCGGCCACGAGACCGGTCTGCAGACCACGCTCGCCGCCGTCGCCCTCGGCGCCACCTTCGTCGAGCGCCACATCACCCTCGACCGCGCCATGTGGGGCTCGGACCAGGCCGCGTCCGTCGAGCCGCAGGGCCTGACCCGGCTCGTGCGCGACATCCGCACCATCGAGGCCTCGCTCGGTGACGGCGTCAAGAAGGTGTACGAGTCGGAGCTCGGCCCGATGAAGAAGCTGCGCCGCGTCCAGGGCGTCGTCGCCGACGCCGGTGACCGCGAGCCGGTCGCGGTCTGACGGCCCCCTTCGAGGGTGACGTCATGACGTCCGCACACGGGCCCGCCGCCCCCGCTGCCTCGTCGGCGG
>NZ_JAEIMH010000033.1:54329-91586 GCF_016464295.1 Streptomyces sp. N35
CGCCCCCCCCCGCCGCCGCCGGGGGGGTCGGACCCCGCCGCCCCGACGCTGGCTTTCGTCGAGAGCCCCGTGCAACTGCTCAACGTCCTGGAGTGGGCGCACGGGGCCGGCGGCGGGACGGCGACGATCGTCGTCCTGTCCCCGACGGATCCGATGACCCGCGGCCAGCTGCGCCGGATGGCCGAACTCGCCCGCGAGGAAGGCCATACCGTCCGCTGGGAGGAGGCCCGTGAGGGGGCGCTCGCGCCTCTGCACACGATCGGCGGGCTCAGCCGGCTGCTGCGCCGGGCGGCGCGCGTGGTGATCGGCGACCCGTTCAGCCGCTACGTACAGCTGCTGCTCACGCTGAGCCGGGCCCGCGACATCGTGGTCGTCGACGACGGCACCGCCACGATGGAGTTCATCGCCCAACTCGCCGGCGGGGAACGCCTGGTGCGCTGGCACCGGCGCGGCGGCCGGCGCGGTCCGCGCGACCTCGTGTTCGCCCCGTTCACCGCGGCCGCGCGCCGCCGGCTCACGCCGCGCCCCTCCCGTACGGTCTCGGTCTTCTCCTCGATGCCGGTGAACGCCCCCGACGGTGTCTCCGTCACGGAGAACGACTTCACCTGGACCCGCAGCCGTTTCGGCCCGCCCCGTATCACCAAGGGCGCGGACCTGGTGGGCACTTCCCTCGTGGAGACCGGCGTCGTCGACCCCGACCACTACCTGGAAGCGGTCCGCACGCTGGCCACGACCCACGGCGCGACCCGCTACTTCGCGCACCGCCGCGAATCCACCCCCAAACTCCACCGCCTCGCCGTGGAGACCGGTCTGGAGATCGTCCGCCCGGACCTCCCCTTGGAACTCATCGCTCGCAGAGGCCCCATCGGCCACCGCATTCTCAGCTTCCCCTCCACGGTCGTCCACACCCTGCCCCTGGCCCTCGCGGGCACGGGCGTCGAGGTCGCGGTCTGCGACATCGACCCGGCGTGGCTGACGGAGGCGGCGTCCCCGCGGGCGCAGGGGTTTCTTTCGGGGGTTACGGGGACGGCCCGAGACATCCATCGCCTGCGGTCCGTGCACGCGGCGCGGCCCTGACCGGCTACCGTCCGGCCGAAGCGGCGAGTGCCGCGCTGGCTCTGCGGAGGGGACCGTACCGGTGGAGAGATCCGAACTCGGATGGTTGATCGGGTACTGCCAGGACACGGTGGGGTTGGTGCTGTGTGCGGGTCTCGAACCCGAGGAGCTGCTCGCCGCGCTGACCGGCGTGGCTCAGCCGCCCCTGCTGTACCTCACGGACGAGGAGGCCGACGCGGCCGTCGCCGACGCGGAGACGTACTCCTTCGACCACGTCGACCTCGACGAAGAGGCACTGGAACGCCACGGGTTCCGCCGCGCCGGGGTCGAGACCGTCATGCGGGCCGGGCGCACGACCCGGCCCGGGTGGAGCTTCGCCCTGCAGAAGTTCCAGCCGTTCGTGACACCGCCGCCGTACACGGTGACGCTGCTCGCAGCAGCCCCCCAGGCAGTCGAGTTCGGGCACACCATCAACTGGGACGAGCTCTTCGTCTATGCAGAACACGGCCGTGTGCTCACGGCCCTCGACCCGGCGCGCGCGCCCGAACGCGACAGTGAACTGCCCGGCAGGTTCCCGGCGTCGGGCCCGGCGCCCGGTGGGGGAGCTGCGTTCCTGGAGTACGTCGCGGCCGCCCTGCGGCTGGGGATCTCCTACGACACCCTCGCGGGACCGCTCCTTTCGGTGGCGGTACCGCTCGCGAGGCCGGTGGGCGACTGACGTGCCGCCCGCGTGGGCGAGGGCGGAGTCTGCGACCGCCCTCGCCCCGTGCCCTCGCAGCGTCAGTGCCAGTGACCGTGCCCGTGGATCGTCCGCAGCACCGCCCCCGCCATAGCCGCCTCCCCCTTCGCGTTCGGGTGGAACGGCGCCGCCGGGCTGGTCGGCTGCAGCGGCTCGACCCAGCGGACCTCCGGGGCCTGGCAGACGTCGTGGCCGATCGTCGGGGTGTACGTGTCCACGAAGCGCGCGCGGTTGTCGCGGGCGACGTCGCGCAGCATCTTGTTCAGGCGCTTGCCCGTGTCGCGCATGTACGGCACGTCGCCCTCGGCCAACTGCACGGTGGGCCAGCAGCCCTTGCCGCTGTCCGGGACGATCACCGGATAGCCGACGACGTACACCCGGGCCCGGGGCGCGCGGTCATGGATCGCGTCGATGACCTTCTCGATCTTCGGCGCGGTGTCCGCGATCCGCGCCGCCAGCTGGTCGGTGCCGCCGGCCGTGTACTGCTTGGTGCACGGATTGCCGTACGGGTCCGTGAAGCTGAGCCGCGTACACGTACCGACGATCTCGCCGAAGCCGATGTCGTTGCCGCCGATCCCGACCGTCACGAGCGTGGTCCGCTTGTCCAGCGCGTCCAGCTGCGGCGGGTTCGTGCCCTGCTGCTGCCACATGTGCTCGGTGGTCGCACCGCCGCAGCTCACGTCCTTGAAGGAGACAGGGCGCAGCTTCCAGGCCGCCACGGACGGGTAATTGCGGTTGGACCGCGCGCAGTTCGCGTCGACCTGGTCCGGGATGCCGGGACCCGAGGTGTACGAGTCGCCGAGCGCGACATAGCGCTCGCCGCGGTGCTGCCCCCCGTGACCGCCGTGACCCCCGTGCCCGCCCGGCCCGGCCTGCGCCGGAGCGGCCGTCGCCGCGACGACAAGGGCCGCCGCCCCGCCCGCCGCCAGTGCGCCGAGCGCCCCCCGTCGCGTTCTGCCGCCCCGTGCCGCCGTGTACGCCTGTTCCCCCACGCCTGCCTCCCCTTCACCTACGCCACCGCATTCCGATACTGACTGGTCGGTAGCGTCGGGGCGGGGCCCCGCCCTGTCAATGGATCCGGCAGCGGGCGGCGGCGCGGGTTTGGCCGGGACTCGCCCGGGGAAGCCGATGCGGACGATTCAAAGCAAAATTTCATACCCCCGGTACGGTGCAGCTATGCACGACAGCCCCGATTTTCTTACCCCAATCTGGCTGAAGTTTTGTTGATCGAGGCTTAGTTGGCCCCTGCATCGCCTTACGCTTGCGAGGGTGAACCAACTGATGTCCCGTACGACCGACAGCCCGGAGGGCGAGCCCGCAGCCGCGGAAGCCCTGCCCGGCGCGCTCCCCGAGAGGCTGCGCGCCGAGCTCATCGCCTTCCGGCGCGATATGCACATGCACCCGGAGCTCGGCAATCAGGAGTTCCGGACCACGGCCGCGCTCAAGAAGCGCCTCGAGGCGGCGGGCCTTTCACCCCGTGTGCTCGACACGGGGACCGGCCTCGTATGCGACATCGGTACATGGGACGGCCTGCGTCCCATGCTCGCCATCCGCGCGGACATCGACGCGCTCCCCATCCCGGACACCAAGACCGAGGCGCCCTACCGCTCCACGGTCCCCGACCGCGCGCACGCCTGCGGTCATGACGTCCACACCACGGCGGTCCTGGGCGCGGGCCTGGTCCTCGCCGAGCTGGCGGCCGCCGGTCAACTGCCCCGCGCCGTACGGCTGCTGTTCCAGCCGGCCGAAGAGGTGCTGCCGGGCGGCGCGGCGGGCGCCATCGCCTCCGGCGTCCTGGGCGGCGTGGGCAAGATCATCGCGGTGCACTGCGATCCCAAGGTGGGCGCCGGCCGGATCGGGCTGCGCCACGGCACGGCGCCATCACCTCGGCCTGCGACCGCCTGGAGGTCGCCCTCGACGGCGCCGGCGGCCACACGGCCCGCCCGCACCTGACCACGGACCTGGTCACCGCCGCGGCCCGGGTCGCCACCGACGTCCCGGCCCTGGTGGCGCGCAGGGTCGACGCCCGGGCCGGTCTGGCCGTCACCTGGGGCCGAATCGAAGCGGGGCACGCCCCCAACGTGATCCCCCAGCACGCCGAACTCTCCGGCACGGTCCGCTGCCTGGACCTCGACGCCTGGCGCACGGCGCCCGACCTCGTGCACGCCGCGGTCCAGGAAGTGGCCGACCTCCACCGGGCGAAATCAGCCATCAACTACATCCGCGGTGTCCCTCCGGTCGTCAACGACCCGGTGATCACCGACCTGTTGCGCGATGCGATGGTGGCCCGCCGTGGCCCCCTCTCGGTCGAGGACACCGAACAGAGCCTGGGCGGCGAGGACTTCTCCTGGTATCTGGAGCACGTCCCGGGCGCGATGGCCCGCCTGGGCGTCCGCACCCCGGGCGAACGCACCTCGTGCGACCTCCACCAGGGCGACTTCGACGCGGACGAGTCCGCAATCGCAGTCGGAGTCGAACTCTTCACAGCAGCCGCCCTGCTGGACGCCGGACGTCCGTAGCGCGAACGGGGGACCGAGCGTTCAGACATAGCGCCCGAAACGGGCGCCGGTCAGGACGAACGGTCCCCCTGTCACCATTGCGGTCAGCGGTCAGTGGTCCGCCGGCAGGAAGTGGAACGTTGGCTTCGGGTGCATCAGGAAGTCGTGGTGGGAGATGTTCCATGCGTACGCTCCCGCCAGGCCGAAGGCCGCCCGGTCGCCCGCGCGTAGGCCGGTGGCCGGGACGGCGCGGGACAGGACGTCCTTCGGCGTGCAGAGCTGGCCGGCGAAGGTGACCCGGTCCCCTTGGGCGCGCGGGCGCGGCCACGGATGGGGCCAGGGGGAGTCCGAGGCGAGGACCGTGCAGGGCTGGTCGTGGCCCTTGGTGGCCGGGGTGCGGATGTGGTGGGTGCCGCCGCGCACCACGGCGAACTCCTCGCCGTGGCTCCGCTTCACATCGAGGACCTCCGTCGCGTACCAGCCGCAGTACGCGGTCAGCGCCCGGCCCGGCTCGATGCGCAGCGTCAAGTCCGGGTGGCCGGCGAGCAGTCCGGCAAGGCCCTGGCCGTACGACGCCCAGTCGAAGCGGGCCGAGGGATCGGCGTAGTCCACGTTCATGCCGCCGCCCACGTTGATCTCCGGGAGGCGGATGCCGTGCCGGCCCGCCAGGGCGAGCGACCACGAGACAACCGACGCGGACAGGGCGAGCAGCGCGGGGGCGTCGAGTCCGCTGGCCAAGTGGGCGTGGACGCCGAGGAGTTCCAGGTGCGGGTACGTGCCGTCGGTCAGGAGCCGTACGAGCGTGTCGGCCTGTGACGGGTCGAGACCGAACGGGGTCGGGTGGCCGCCCATCGCGAGCGCGCTGGTCTCCAGGGAGCCGGCGGGCAGCGGGAGGTTGAAACGAAGCAGCACGCCCGGCCGTACGCCCGGAGCGACCCGCCGCGCCAGCGCGGCCAGCAGGTGGAGCTCGTGCTCGCTCTCCACGTGGAAGCGCCGCACCCCGAGTTCGAGCGCCGTCGTGATCTCGGCCGGGGTCTTGCCGGGCCCGCCGAACGCGAGGGCGCGGCCGGGGGCCGCCTTCGCCACATGGGTCAGCTCGCCGCCCGAGGAGACCTCGTAGCCGTCCACGTACGGGCCGAGCGCGGCCAGGACCTCCGGCTCCGGGTTGGCTTTCGCCGCGTAGTAGAGCTCGACCTGCTCGGGGAGCGCGGCCCGCACGGCGCGTGCGTGCGCGCCGAGGGACTCCAAGTCGTAGATGTACGCGGGGAGTTCGGTCGAGGGCAGTGAGCCGATCCGCTCGCGTACGGAAGGAGTAGGGGCGGTCATCGGGCGCTCCAGGGGTCGAAGGAGACGGACGCGCCGGACAGCACGGACTCGGCGAGCGGCGACGGCAGCCGCACATAGCCCGCCGCCCGGTCCGCCTTGCGCTCCCACCGCGTGAGCAGATTGGCCTTCGCCGGCAGCGGTACGCCCGCGAGCAGCGCAGCCAGGCGGGGCGGGCAGCCGTGCGCGTCGGCGTGGTCCTCGAGGACGGCGCGGACCGCGGCCCACAGCGCGGGCTCGAGCGACGGATGCAGATCGGCGAGCGCGGCCAGCATCTCGCTGACGTGGTTGACGAGCAGGCAGTACACCACCCGGTCCCAGCCGCGCTGGGCGTCGTACGTCATCGGGCCCGCGACCTCGGGCGGCAGCCCCGCCAGGGTGTCGGCGTGGTGCTCGGGCAGCAGCTTGGTGCCCTCCAGGTCGCGGAAGAGGACCTGGGCGGGCATGCCGTCCTCGCCGACGCAGACGAGGACGTTCTGGAGGTGGGGTTCGAGGACGAGGCCGTGGTCGAAGTACGCGGCGAGCACGGGCGGCACGAGCAGCTCCAGATACGCCCGCCACCAGGCCAGGGCCCGCTGAGGACCCGCGTCGTCGAGGAGGTGCGAGAGGTGCCCGGGCCCGGTCGGGTACTCGTCGGCGACCGCGCCCGCCAGAAGGGGTGTGGTGCCGGGCAGCAGACGGCGCGAAAGACCCTCGCGGACGATCACGCCGAAGCCCTCCAGGAGCGCCACGTCGGGCGTCCCGTCGGCGCCGGGCAGCGCCAGGCTGCGGTACGCGGGTTCGCGGAGCATCGCGCTGCCCGGGAAGCGGGCGGCCAGATCGGCCAGCGCCCCGTCCAGGAAACGGGTCAGGGCGACGGCGCCGGACAGCTCGTAACTGGCGTTCTTGCGCAGGCAGTTGGTGATCCGCACGTTCAGGCTGAACTTCAGGAACGTATCGCCGTCGTAGAGCGTGCGCACCGAGGCCGTGGCCGCGAAGGGCCGCGCGCTCGGCCCGAGGTCGAGGAGGTCGCCGCGCGCCAGGGCGGCGCGCAGGCCCGGGTGGTCCTGGAGCAGGGAGAGCTGCCAGGGGTGCGCGGGCAGCAGCCGGTAGCCCTCGGGTACGTCGGGGTGCAGCCGGTCGAGCGCGGCGGCCGCGTCGGGCCGGGCCAGTTCCTCGGCGACGAGGTGCTCCCGGGCGGCGAAGAGCCGCAGCGGGAACGTCGCCCCCGCCTCGGGCGCGTACGCGGCCCAGGACGCGGCGTCGCCGCTGCGGGCCTTGGGTGTGGGGTGGAAGCGGTGGCCGAAGAGCAGGGACTGTTCGGAGGCGAGATACGCCCCCTGGCCCTCGGCGCCGGGGCGGGAGCCGTGGACGGCGAGCGCGGACCGCACCCCCTGATGACTGGACGCCACCTGCTCCAGGAACTCCTCGTTGCGCACCCCCGTCCGCAGCGACAGCTCGGCCTGCGTGTACTCGGCCAGGCGGCGCCAGCCCGCCTCGGTCCACGCGCCGTTCTCCTGGACGTACACCGGGCCGGTGAAGCGGTGGGCGCCGAGCAGTGAGGTGCGGCGCAGCGCGACCCGGAGCAGCACCCCGGCGCGGGGCAGACGCAGCAGCAGATGGTCGTCGCAGACCGCGGTCTGGTGCTCGGGCGCGGAGACCTCGCGCAGCAGACAGTTGAGGAGGGTGTGGGCCACGGCCCAGTCGGCGGGGGGCAGTTCACGCGGGGTCGAGGGCGGGGCGGGGACGGTGCCCGTGGGCAGCGACATCAGGGGCTCCAGCGGATGCGGACGCGGATGCGGGGAGAGCGGCGGAACAGGGCGGGCAGCGCGACGGCGCCGGCCGTGCCCAGGGCGACGGCGGTGCCGGTCAGCACGGGGGCGGCGGGTCCGAGCAGGCCGTTGCCCGCGGCGGCGGCCAGGCCGGCGGCGACGGCGCCGCCCTTGGAGACGAGTTCGAGCGTGCCGAACATCCCGCCGGGCGGACGGCCCTTGGCGCAGTCGGCGGCGAGCACGGACAGACAGACCAGGCCGAGCGTGAGCCCGATGCCGAGCAGCAGCCGTACGGCGGTGAAGGAGGCGAGCGAACCGGCGAGCGGGTGCCCGGCCAGACCGAGTGCGATACAGCCGAAGCCGAGCGCGATGCCAAGGCGGGGACGCCCCACGAAGCGGTCGTGCACCTGCATCGCACACAGCAGATAACACAGGTGCGGCAGGGCGAAGAGCACTCCGGAGACAGCCGGCGAGACGCCGGGTATTCGGTCCTCCACGAGCGCGATCAGATACGGGAAGGAGATGACGGTCGAGAACACGAAGGTGAACTCGTAGATGTACAGGGCCCGCAGGGGTGTCGCCTCGGCGAGCGGCTCGACGGCCTCGGACGTGAGGGCCGCCGGTCTGCCGCCAGGCTCGGGCAGCAGACACAGCATGACCGCCGCCGCGAGGGGCAGCACCGCGAGCAGCGCGTACTGGCGGTGCGGCGAGATCCACGGCGACAGCGCGCCGACCACGATAGGGGCGGCCACGAGCGCGGCCCGTGCGCTGCCCTGCATCAAGGTGAGCGCCTTGGACAGACCGGGGCCTTCGAGGGCGGCCGCCAGATAGCCGTTGGACGCCGCGAACGTGCCACCCAGGATGCCCTGCAGCACCAGTGCCGCGGTGAACGCGGCGAGGGACTCGGCCCACCCGGCGAGCAGAAACGCGACAGCCAGGCCCAGTTGGGCCCGCAGCAGCAGCCGTTTGCGGCCGAACCGGTCCGCGAGCCGGCCCCACAGCGGCGCGCCCAGCGCACCGAACACCGTGGGGACGACGTACAGGAGGCCGGCCCAGCGGGCGGTCTCGTCGCCCAACTGCGGGAGGATTTCCGTGAGATACGGGGGCAGGCCGAGCGCGGCGAACGACGCCACGAAGTAGCAGCCGGCCACGGCGTGCACCTGCCGGCGCCCCAAGGTCGTCGGCCGTCCGTCCGCGCCGCCCGTCGTCCGTACCCCTTCAGTGGTCGCACTCATCGGCGCTCACACTCCGCGCAGCAGGTAGTTGGGGCCGGTGGTGTAGTGCTTGTTGATGTCGGCGGCGCCCGAGCGTTCCTTGCTGAGCAGGCTGCCCGCGGTGACCATGGCCTTGACCGGCAGCCGCTCGGCGTCGAGCACGTGCTTGCGCAGTACGGCGCCGGGTCCGGCGTCCATCCGTGCGACGGCCTGCGCGAGGCGGGCGCGCACCAGGGCGAGCAGTTCGTCGAGCGGGGCGCGGCCGTGCCGGGCGAGACCGAACGCGTAGGCACCGGCGCACAGGTGCACCGTGATCGTCGTGAACAGGGCGGTCACCGCGTCGTCGGTGTCACCGAAGGTCCGTACGTCGTCGAACTCGCGCTCGTGCGGGGCGTCTTGACCGAGGGTCGAGCGCAGCCGCAGGCGGTTGATGCGCGGCCCGTCGTTGTCCTTGAAGAGGAGCCGCAGCCGGGTGCGGCCCTCGTGCTCGTCCAGGACGAGCGAGATGTTCTGCTGATGCGATTCGAGCGCGATGCCGTACGCGAAGAGCGTGGTCCCCCAGTCGAAGAGCAGCGTGAGACAGGCGTCGAGAAGGGCGATCGGGTCGCCGCCGTAGAAGCGCTCCGCGAGCGGGTCGATCAGGAGCCGGCCGCCGGGTGCGCGGCTCAGGAGCGCGGCCATCGGCAGCACCACGGCGTCGTCGAGACCGGCCGGGCAGGACCGAAGCAGTACGGCGAGCAGTTCGTGCCCGGCATGGGCGTACCGGCTCTCGTCGGCGTGCAGGATCACGCCCTGGAAGCGGGGCTCACGGGCCAGGACGGTCTCGATCAGACGCTGGCCCGCGGCGCCGTCCACGAGGGTGCCCGGCTTGATGGTGCGCCGGTTGCGCAGCCCCAAGGTCGCGGTGGCGAGCGGCAGTTTGAGGTGCTGCGCGGGGTCGTCGGCGAGGGCGACGGTGCGCATGGACAGGGTCGGGACCACGTCCGCGTACGGCTTCTCGGCGAGTACGGCCTGTGCGTCGAGCCCTGTGGCGCGCAGAGCGTCACTCAGCGGGCCGCCCAGCGTGAGCGGGTGCACCGGGAGGGCCAGATGGCTCTTGGCGAGCGCGGGCAGGCCGAGGTCGGCGGGGGAGGGCCAGAAGCCGGGCAGCTCGCCGCTCGACGTGAGCGCGTCCTTGGGCAGGGCGAGCCAGCGCAGGGTGAAGCGTGGGTGGAACTCGGGTGCGTAGGAGCGGAGTTGGCTGTCGTCCAGGCCCGAGCGCCCCCGGGCGGTCGGGTACACGGGATGGTCCAGATGGGCCGCGAGCGTGTCGTACGCGAGTCCGCCGCCGAGGCCCGTCCAGCGGGCGGGGTCGGCGCCGTGCCGGGCGGTCAGTCCGCGCAGGACACCGGCGTGGCCGCGCGCGTGCAGCCGCATGGTGGCGAGGGTCTGCCGGCACTCCGCGGCGAAGTCCGCGTAGCCGACGCGGTCGACGGGGTCGGCCAGGGGCTCGAGGGCGGCCAGGATGCCGTCCGTGCCCGTGACGCGTTCGGCGGGCGATTCTCGGACGGAACCGGCACCTGATTCCTGTACGGAACCGGCACCTGATTCCCGTACGAAACCGGCACCTGATTCCCGTACGAGATAAGGCAGTCGGGCCGCGTACTCGCACTGGAAGCCGTCCTTGTCGACGGGCAGGAGCAACCGGCTGTCTCCCTGGGCAAGGCGCAGCCACAACCCGTCGGGCCGCCGCACCGCCGTGGAGCGCGTCCGCAGCCCCACCACGTCCTCACGCAGCAGCGCACTGAGCACGCGCAGCGTCAGCTCGTCCTCGACCGAGGCGGCCGGACTGTCGACTGGTTCCCGCGGGCGACTGACAACAGCCGCCCCCGCCACGGCGGCAGCAGCCCTCACGGCGTGATCTCCCACCGCTGCCGGGCGAGGAACTCCGCCACCACCCGGTCCACCGCGCCCTGATCGGTGCCGATGGCCCGCAGCACCCCCAGATAGTCCCGGTTGGTGCCGTACAGCTCATGCCGCTCGCCGACCGCACGCAGCGGCCGGTACGTCATCCGTACACCGTCGACGTCGAGGTCCTGCGCCTCGGGCGCGGCGGTGAGCGTGCCGGCCTCGCGGGCGTACGGGTACTCGAGCCGCGCCCGGCCGTCACCGCGCGCACCGAGGTCCGCGGGCAGCGGCTCGCCCAGATGCGTACGCAGGATGTGCTCGAAGAGCGGGACGTCCAGAAGCTGGGCGAGCAGCAGATCGCACTGGTCGCCGATGGCCCGGTAGTTGACCTCGATGATCCGCGCGCGGCCCTCGTGCACCACGAACTCGGTGTGGCAGGCGCCGAAACCGACGCCCAGGGCGTCGAGTTGGGCGAGCACCTGCTCGACGGCCGACGCGGGGTGCGCGGGCACGAAGGTGAGGCGCTCCTCGATGAACACCGGGGGCGCGGACACCCCGGTGTGGAAGCCGCCGAGGACATGGCGGCGCGTACCGTCCCCGAGGGTCTCCAGGGTGTAGAGCTCGCCGGGCAGATACTCCTCGACCACGAGCGCGGCCCCGGGGCGACGGGCCTGGATCTCCTTGCAGCGCAGGGCGAGTTCAGCGGGCCCGTCGACGAGCACGACATCCTCGCTGGCCACCCCCTCGCGCGGCTTGACCACGCACGGGTAGGGCACGTCGAGCGCGGTGAGCGAGGCGGGGTCCTGGCCCGCGGGCAGCTCGGCCGACCAGACCGTGTCCGCACCACAGGCGGCGAGGTGGCGGCGCATCGCCGCCTTGTCCTTGGCGCGCAGCGCGGCCCGCCAGTCCTTGCCCGGCAGTCCGAACCAGTCGGCGGCCAGGGCCGCCTGGGTCTGCAGATGATCGCTGTTGGTGAAGACCCCGTCGGGCCGGTGGTGCGTGCCGATGCGCGTGATCACGGCACGGAAGTCGCGTACATCGCACTCGAGGATCTCCACGCGGGAGGCGAACTCGAGGTCCTGATAGGCGTGTTGGTGCAGTTCCGGCCGGTCGGTCAGCAGGGTGACATCGAGCCCGAGGCGCCCGGCGGCGGGCAGAAAACCTTCCGTGACCGAGTCGGTGGGGACGAGAGCGAGCAGGTACAGCCGCATGGGCTGAACCCCTTCCACGTGTGGGGTGAGCGTGAGGGGGGTGGGCCGGGCCGCCATGGGGGAGTGCGGCCCGGCCCGGGAGGGGCGGAGCGACCGTGTTACGCCTTCGGCAGCTCGACGCCCGCGGCCTTCGCGACGTCCTCGAGCATGTGCTCGGCTGCCTGGACACCGATGCCGGACATCCAGGTCTCGTCCGGGACGGTGAAGACCTTGTCGTTCTTGACCGCTCCGAGGGACTTCCAGACCGGGTTGGACGTGACGTCCTTCTGCTTGGTCTTGGACGGCTCGTCGGCCAGTGTCACGAAGACCAGGTCGGCCTCGGCCTTGTCGATCTGCTCGGGGCTGACGTCGAGCATCGTGACCTCGGGGTCGGTCGAGGACTGCGACTTCGGGCGCGCGAGGCCGATGTCGTCGAGGACCACGCCGCTGTACGAGGACTTCTGGTAGAGCCGGGTCGGGCCGGCCACGAAGCGGACCACCGAAGCGGACGGCATCTTCCCGTCGTACTTCTCCTTGATGGCCTCACCCAGCGCCTTGGCCTGCGCCTCGTACGCCTTCAGCCGGTCGCCGGCCTCCTTCTCCAGACCCAGCGCCTCGGCGTGGACCTTCAGGTTCTCCTTCCAGGGGCCGCCGGTGGTCTCCGTGAACACGGTCGGGGCGATGCCCTTGAGCTTGTCGTAGACCTTCTCGTGGCGGACCTTCGAGGACAGGATCAGGTCCGGCTCGAGGGAGGCGATCAGCTCCAGGTTCGGCTCGAGCAGCGGACCGACGTCCTTGGCGCCCTTCACCTTGTCGCCGAGGTACTCGGGGAAGCCGCCCGCGGTCTTGAAGTGCGGCGAGACGGCGCCGACCGGCTTGATGCCGAGCATCGTCACCGAGTCCAGCTCGCCCGTGTCGAGGACGACCACGTTCTTGGGCTGCGCCGGGATCTCGGTCTCGCCCATGGCGTGCTTGACGGTCCGCGGGAAGGCCTCGGAGGCCGCACCGGCGTTCTCGGTCTTCTTGCCGTCGTCGGTCTTCTCGCCGCCGCAGCCGGTGAGCGCGGTGGCGCCGATGGCGAGGGCGGCGAGCGCGGTGCCGAGGCGGCGCAGGCCGCGCGAGGTGGTTCTGGTGGACATGAGGGTTTTCTTCCTGTTGTGAGCGGTGACTGAGGATTTACAGGCGTACGGGGAGGGGACTTCGGCCCATTCAGGCAGGGGTGCGCCGTCCGGACGGACGGTGCTTGGGGATGACGAGCGGGGTGCCGGACTCCGGGTCGGGGATCACCCGGCAGTCCACGTCGAAGACCGACTTGACGAGTTCCGCGTCGAGCACGTCGGCCGGCGGTCCGGCCGCCGCGAGCTGCCCGTCCTTGAGGACCACCAGGTGGTCCGCGTAACGGGCGGCCTGCCCGAGGTCGTGCAGCACCATCACGACGGTGCGGCCCGCCTCGGTGTGCAACTCGGCCACCAGATCGAGGACATCGAGCTGATGACGCAGATCGAGAAAGGTGGTGGGCTCGTCGAGCAGCAGCAGATCCGTGTCCTGGGCCAGTGCCAGGGCGATCCAGGCGCGCTGCCGCTGACCGCCGGAGAGCTGGTCCACGGGCTGGTCGCGCAGCACGGCGGTGCCGGTGCGCTCGAGTGCCGCGTCCACCGCGGCCTGGTCGGCGGCCGACCAGGGGCTCAGGAGCCGCTGATGCGGATAGCGCCCGAGCCGGACGAGCGCCTCCACGGTGATCGCCTCGGGGGTCACCGGCTGCTGCGGAAGCAGTCCCATCCGGCGGGCGAGCGCGCGGGCCGGCATCCGGTGGATATCCGTGCCGTCCAGCGCCACGGTGCCGTCGGCGGGGGCGAGCAGCCGGGTGAGGCCACGCAACAGGGTGGACTTTCCACAGGCGTTGGGTCCGACGATCGCGGTGACCGCGTCGCCGGGCAGCACCAGGTCGAGACCGCCGACGATCACGCGGTCGCCGTAGCGCAGATCGAGGCCGCGGGTGGAGAGCTCATTGCGCCGCGCCCCTTGGGGGGTGCCGTCGGCGGGCGCGGAAGGCATTGGGACCGCGCCCTGACGCGCGGCCGGCTGACCGGGGGCGGTCTGCCCGGAAGCGGTCTGCCCGGAGGCGAGCGGCTCGGAGGCGGCCTTTTCGGAGGCCAGCTGCTCGGACGTCATACGGAGCTCCTGTTGACGGGCCTGCTCTGTCGGATCATCAGCACCAGGAGCCAGGGAGCGCCGAGCGTCGCCGTGACCACGCCGACGGGCAGCCCCTCGACCGGCAGCAGATGCTGCACCACCAGGTCGGACGAGAGCAGCAGAACGGCTCCGGCCAGGCAGGACAGTGCGGTGGTCGCGGCCGTGGGCGGGCCGGCGACGAAGCGCACCAGATGCGGTACGGCGAGCGCCACGAACGCGACCGGGCCGGTGAGCGCGGCGGCGAGCGAGGCCAACGTGATCGCGGTGACGAGGAGTTGCAGGCGCGCCGTCGAGACGTTGATGCCGAGCGCGCCCGCCGACTCGTCCCCGAGGTCGAGCACCGCGAGCCGCCGGTGCAGCACGAACGCGGCGGCCAGGGCCACGGCGGAGGCCACGGCCGCGGCGCCCACCTCGGTCCAGGTACGCCCGTACAGCGAACCGGTCGTCCACTGCAGGGCCGCCCCGGCGAGCTCGGCCGGGAAGCGGACGACCATGAGGTTCACGGCCGCGGCGAGACCGGCCTGGACGGCGAGGCCCACGAGCACGAGACGGGTCACCGTCAGACCCGAGCGCCAGGCGAACACACCGAGCAGCAGCGCGGCGAGCAGTCCGCCGCCGAGCGCGCCGAGCGGGATGAGCGAGGCCGAGGCCCCGGCGGCGAGCAGCACCACCGAGCCGAAGGAGGCACCGCCGGTGATGCCCATGACATCCGGTGAGGCGAGCGGATTGCGGAAGAGCCGCTGCAGCAGCGACCCCGCCACACCGAGCCCCGCACCGGCGATCAGCGCGGCCGCGATCCGCGGCGCCCGGAACTCCTGCACCACGAACACATCGCCCTGGTCACCGAGTCCGAACAGGGCGCGCACCGCGACGGACGCCTCCATCGGCATCTGGCCCTGGGTGAGCGCGATCACGGTCAGGGCCGCAAGCGCGGTGGCGGCGAGGGCGCCGAGCAGCAGCACACGGCGGCGCATCCGGGCGGGAGCGCTCGAAGGCCGGACGGACACGGGGGCTTCGACCAGGCCGGTCATCGGGCCACCCGCCGCGCGAGAACGGCGAGCAGTGGCGCACCCAGGAAGGCGCTGACGATGCCCACTTCGAGTTCCGACGGCCGGATGACGATCCGCCCGAGCACATCGGCGGCGAGCAGCAGCAGCGGCCCCGCGATCAGACAGCCGGGCACGAGCAGCCGGTGGTCACCGCCGAGGAACGGCCGTACGAGATGGGGCGCGGCGAGCCCGATGAAGCCGATGGGCCCGGCGACGGCCACCGCGGAACCGGCGAGCAGCACGACCGCGACGGCGCCGGCGAGCCGGATACGGGCCACCGGGACGCCGAGCGCCTGCGCCGAATCGTCGCCGAGGGCAAGCGCGTTGAGGGCCGGGGTGACCGCGAGCGCGACAAGGAGTCCGAGCACCAGTGTCGGCAGGACCGGGTAGAGCACCTCGAGGGGGCGCTCGGACAGGGAGCCGGCCAGCCAGAACCGGGCCTCGTCCAGGGTGCGTTCACTTGCCAGCATCACGGCCGAGGTCCAGGAGAGCAGGACGAGCTGGAGGACCGTACCGCCGAGGGCGAGCCGTACCGGCTCGATATCACCGGACCTGCGGGCGAGCAGCAGCGCGAGGAACATCGCGCCCCCGGCCCCCGCGAACGCGAACCACACATATTCGACGGGCTGGTTGAGCCCGAGCGCATAAATGGCGACAACCACCGCGAAACCGGCACCCGCGTTGATGCCGAGCGTGGTCGGCGCGGCCAGCGGATTGCGGGTGATCCCCTGGGCCACGGCCCCCGCGACGCCGAGCGCGGCACCGACCGCGAGGCCGACGACCGTACGGGGCAGCCGCAGCCCGGTCACCACGAGGGCGTCCTTGCCGTGCGCGTCGCCGAACAGGGCCCCGAACACCGTGGACAGCGGCACCGACCTGGCCCCGAGGGCGAGGCTCAGCGCGGCGCACAGCGCCAACAGGGCCACCCCGGCGAGGAGGAGAGGTATCCGCTGGGCGGATGCGGAGGGGATGCCGGTGGCGACACCCTGTGCGGTCTTGGACACGCCCAGGACTTTAGGTTAGGCATACCTAAGTCTGTCAACTTGCCGTGAGGCGGTCGACGGGTGCGCGGCCCGTCCGCGAGCCAAGATCGAGCCGCTATGGCTAAGGTAAGCCTCGCCTTACGGTGATGTCGATGAGGGAGGGCTGTTGAAGGCAAGATCGGCCACGCTGCCGGCTGTTTCGGCCGAAAACAGCGCCTCGTTGCTGACGGAGACGTATCAACTCCTGCTCCGCACCTGCGAGTCACTGCGCGTCGGGATCCTCGAGCGGGACCCGAGCGGATCCGGCCTGACTGCCGAGGGATCCGGCTGGACCGTCGACGGATCCGGCCCGACCGTCGACGGATCCGCCCTCGCCGCCCGCCCCGGCCTCCTCGACGCCGCCATCGGCGGTGAAGCCGCCCGTATCCAGGCCCGGTTCGGACCCGCACCGCGACGCGAGGTCGCCGCGTCCCGGTTCCTGCACCACTACCTGTGGAGCGTCGGGCTGCTCATGAGCGGCCCCTGGTACCTGGCCCGCCGCGTGCCGCGGATCCGCCCGCGCGACCTCCGTATCGACCCGTTGACCTCCGAACTCGCCCTCGCACCAGGCGGGTTCACCTGCCTGCCCGGCGATCCCGCGGCGGGACTGCCGGGCGTACGCGTCGTCGCGCACGAGGAAGCGCTGCGCGCCGAGCTGCGCTCCGCTGTCGCCGACCACGTGCGCCCGCTGCTCGCCGCCGCGGCCCCCGCCGTGCGCCGCGGGCCGCGCGCTTTGTGGGGCATGGCGGGCGACGATCTGGTCTCCGGCATCTGGTACCTGGGCCGGATGCTCGGACAGGAGGAGCAGTCCGTACGGGCCGCCGAAGCGCTCCTTCCCACCGGCATCCCACCGTTCCCCGCAGGAGCCGACTTCCGTCGCCTGCAAGGGAGTTCGGGACAGTCGCACCTGACCCGCACCCGGGCCGGATGCTGTCTCTACTACGCCATCCGCACCTCGCCCGACTCCACCGCACCGCCACCGCAGGCCTGCGCCACCTGCCCCCGCGTCTGCGATGCCGAGCGGCTGCGCCGGCTTGAGGCGGAACACGAAGCGGAATGAGATCCACTGGTTCCCGTTCCCGGCGTCACCTGCGCGTAACGCCCCCGGCACCCCGTCGACTCACCCGCACGCGCCCTCGCCACGTTTCGATAACGTCCCGGCGAAACCCCGTTCCCCTGCATTTCTACGCGCGTTACTGTGCGCCGAAACCAGCGTCACTGCGCGCTGAAATCGGCGTCCGCAGGGGCGCGTTGGGGATCGTGGGGGTCGTTGGGGATGAAGGGGATGCTTCCAATGCGGCAGAAGCGGCGGATATCGAGGCTCTCCAGGGTGGCTGTGGCGGTCTCCGCCCTGGCCCTCGCGGCGAGTGCATGCGGCAAGACCAGCACCGAGAGCAACACGCCGGACGAGACCAAGGGCGGCGACAAGGCGGGCAGCTCCGCGTACAAGGGCAAGGGCATCGGCCTCGCGTACGACATCGGCGGCCAGGGCGACCAGTCGTTCAACGACGCCGCGTTCGCCGGGTACGAGAAGGCCAGGGCGGAGTTCAAGATCGGCGGCGTCGATGTCGAGCCGTCCGACGGTGAGTCGGACGCCGACAAGGTGCAGCGGCTGACCTCGCTCGCCAAGCAGGGCTACAACCCGGTGATCGGCGTCGGCTTCGTCTACGCCAAGGCCGTCGGTGAGGTGAGCAAGAAGTTCCCGAAGACCACCTTCGGGATCATCGACGACACCACCGTCAAGGAGCCGAACGTCGCGGGCCTGGCCTTCTCCGAGGAGCAGGGTTCGTATCTCGCGGGTGTCGCGGCCGCCAAGGCGACCAAGACCAAGACCGTCGGCTTCATCGGCGGCGTGGAGATCCCGCTGATCAAGAAGTTCGAGGCGGGCTTCATCCAGGGCGTCCAGGACACCGACAAGTCGGTGAAGGTCAAGAGCCAGTACCTCACGCAGCCGCCCAACTTCGACGGCTTCTCCAAGCCGGACCTCGGCCGGGAAGCGGCGAAGGGCCAGCTCGACGATGGTGCCGACGTGATCTACCACGCCGCAGGCCTGGCCGGCCAGGGTTCGATCGAGGCCGTCGCCGCGGAGAAGAAGTGGGCGATCGGTGTCGACTCCGACCAGTACAACCAGAAGGCGCTCGACAAGCAGAAGGCCTACATCCTCACGTCGATGACCAAGGACGTCGGCGGGGCCGTCTACTCGCTCACCAAGTCCGTCATCGAGGGCAAGCCGCTCAGCGGTGAGCAGCGCTTCGACCTCAAGGCCGGCGGTGTGGGTCTGTCCGACTCCAACCCCGCGTTCAAGGAGATGACGGACGTCGTCGAGGCCGTCGCGAAGGCCAAGAAGGCCATCGAGGACGGGACCATCACGGTGAAGTCCACTCCGTAACTCTTCGTCACCCGTGCATGACCCACTGCGCCGGACCGGCTGTTTCCGCTGGTCCGGCGCATTGCTTTGGTGCATGGGACAAAAGCCACAAGCTGTGAGTCCAGTCACCAGCGGATAACAGGTGTTCCCAAGCGGTTTTAACTTTTGTCTACGCGCGTTACGCTGCGGCGAAACCTGCGCCACCTCCTGGCGCTTGCACAAAGGAGTACGACCCATGCACCGGGTGTCCCGATTCGCGGTTGCAGGCGCAGCTGCCACCGCGCTCGCCGTCTCCCTTGCCGCCTGTGGCGGCAAGTCCACCGACTCCGGCTCTTCGTCCTCGGACGACTCCAAGGGCAAGGGCGTCGCCATCGCCTACGACATCGGCGGCAAGGGCGACCAGTCCTTCAATGACGCTGCTTACGCGGGCATGGAGCGCGCGATGAAGGAGCTGAAGATCGGCGGCGAGGACGTCGAGCCCTCGGACGGCGAGTCGGACGCCGACAAGATCCAGCGCCTCACCTCGCTGGCCAAGCAGGGCTACAACCCGGTCGTCGGCGTCGGCTTCGCCTACGCCCCGGCCGTCAAGGAGGTCGCGGCGAAGTTCCCGAAGACCACCTTCGGCATCGTCGACGACGAGACCGTCAAGGCGGACAACGTCGCGGACCTCGTCTTCTCCGAGGAGCAGGGCTCCTACCTCGCGGGTGTGGCCGCCGCCAAGGCGACCAAGTCGAAGACAGTCGGCTTCGTCGGCGGTGTCGAGACCCCGCTGATCAAGAAGTTCCAGGCCGGCTACGAGCAGGGCGTCAAGGACACCGACCCGTCGGTCAAGGTCCGCGCGCAGTACCTGACCCAGCCGCCGAACTTCGACGGGTTCTCGAAGCCGGACCTCGGCAAGGAAGCCGCCAAGGGCATGATCGACGGTGGCGCCGACGTGGTCTACCACGCCGCGGGCCTGGCCGGTCAGGGCTCCATCGAGGCCGCCGCCGAAGCCAAGAAGTGGGCGATCGGCGTCGACTCGGACCAGTACAGCCAGAAGGCTCTGGCCAAGTACAAGGACTACATCCTGACCTCGGTCACCAAGGGTGTCTCCGACGCGGTCTTCAACCTCGCCAAGTCGGTCCAGGACGGCAAGCCCGAGACGGGCGTCATCCGCGCCGACCTGAAGTCCGGTGGTGTCGCGCTGGCCGACTCCAACCCCGACTTCATGAAGATGACCGAGGTGCAGGAGGCCGTCAAGAAGGCCGAAGAGGGCATCAAGGACGGCTCGATCAAGGTCAAGACCACCCCGTAATACCTGAAGTCACGACGTTCACTGTCGTGACACGGGACGGGAACGGGGTACGGCGAGCATCATCTCTCCGTACCCCGTTTCAGTCCCCCCGAGGGCCACTGGAACGCGGCCCAAGAGCTTCAACAACGAAGTTGCTGTGTTTTTCCGGGGGTACCCCCGGCCCCCCAGGGGCGTTGCGCAGGACGCCCCTTCCTCAAGGAGAGTCGCCATCAAAGCGTCCAGCAGCCCTCCGGCCGACGGCCAGGCGCCTGCCGTAGAACTGGCGGGCATCACCAAGCGCTTCCCCGGTGTCGTGGCCAACCACGACATCCACTTCAGCGTCCGCAAGGGCACCGTGCACGCCCTGGTCGGCGAGAACGGCGCGGGCAAGTCGACGCTGATGAAGATCCTCTACGGCATGCAGAAGCCGGACGAGGGCACCATCGCGGTCAACGGCGAGCAGGTGACTCTCGGCAGCCCGGCCGACGCGATCGCCCGCGGCATCGGCATGGTGCACCAGCACTTCATGCTCGCCGACCAGCTCACGGTCCTGGAGAACGTGGTGCTCGGCAGCGAGAAGCTGCACGGCATCGGCGGCCAGGCCCGTAAGAAGATCAAAGAGATCTCCGAGGCCTACGGACTCGGCGTCAAGCCCGATGCCCTGGTCGAGAACCTCGGTGTCGCCGACCGCCAGCGCGTGGAGATCCTCAAGGTCCTCTACCGCGGAGCCACCACGCTGATCCTCGACGAGCCGACCGCGGTGCTCGTGCCGCAGGAGGTCGACGCGCTCTTCGACAACCTCCGCGAGCTCAAGGCCGAGGGCCTGTCCGTCATCTTCATCTCGCACAAGCTGGGCGAAGTCCTCGCCGTCGCGGACGAGATCACGGTCATCCGCCGCGGCACGACGGTGGGCACCGCGGTCCCGTCGGAGACGACACCGCGCCAGCTGGCGGAGCTCATGGTCGGCAGCGCGCTGCCGACGCCGGAGACCAGCGACTCGACGGTCACCGACCGGCCGATGATCCAGGTCGACGCGCTGCGCCTGGAGGGCGAGGGCGGGCGCCCGCTGCTCGACGACATCTCCTTCACGATCCACGAGGGCGAAGTCCTCGGTATCGCGGGCGTCGAGGGCAACGGCCAGACCGAGCTGATCGACGCGCTCATCGGCCTCAAGGGCGCCGACTCCGGCACCATCCGCCTGGCCGGCGACGAGATCACCACCTGGCCCACCCGCAGGCGACGCGAGGACGGCATCGGGTACATCCCCGAGGACCGCCACCGCCACGGCCTGCTGCTCGAATCCCCGCTGTGGGAGAACCGCATCCTCGGTCACGTCACCGAGAAGCCCAACGCCAAGGGCGTCTGGCTGGACATCAAGGCCGCGCAGGCCGACACCAAGCGGATCGTCGAGGAGTACGACGTCCGTACGCCCGGTATCGACGTCACCGCGGCATCCCTCTCCGGCGGCAACCAGCAGAAGCTGATCGTCGGCCGCGAGATGAGTCACAAGCCGCGCTTCCTGATCGCCGCCCACCCCACGCGCGGCGTGGACGTCGGCGCGCAGGCGCAGATCTGGGACCAGATCCGTGAGGCCCGCCGCGAAGGACTCGCCGTCCTGCTGATCTCCGCGGACCTGGACGAGCTGATCGGTCTCTCCGACACCCTGCGCGTGATCTACCGCGGCCGCCTGGTCGCGGACGCCGACCCGGCGACCATCACGCCCGAGGAGCTGGGCTCCGCGATGACGGGCGCCGCGACCGGTCACCTGGAGCGCGACGAAGACGCCGAGCTCAGTGCGGCCCTCCTGCTGGAGCAGGCGGCTCGCGAGGACGCTCCCACCGCGCAAAACACCCAGGACGCCGACAACGCAGTGGACGCCCCGGAGGACGAGGCCCGATGAAGAAGTTCGACAAGGAGCGGGTGCTGCTCGCATTCGCCGGACCGGCCATCGCGCTGGTCGTGGCCGTGGCGCTGACCTCGATCGTGCTGCTCGTCTCGGGCAAGAGCCCGTTCGAGCCGTACGCGATCATGTTCGAACAGGCCACGTTCTCGGACGTCCAGGTCCTGATCATCAACGAGGCCACGATGTACTACCTGGCCGCCATTGCCGTGGCGGTCGGCTTCCGGATGAACCTGTTCAACATCGGCGTCGACGGCCAGTACCGCCTGGCCGCGATGACCACCGCACTGGTCGGCGCGCATGTCGCACTGCCGTCCTTCCTGCAGGTGCCGATGCTGATCCTGGTCGCCATGCTGACCGGCGCCTTCTGGGCCGGTATCGCGGGCATCCTCAAGACCACCCGCGGAGTCAGCGAGGTCGTCGCCACGATCATGCTGAACGCCATCGCGACCAGCCTCATCGCCTGGCTGACGCTGACGGAGAACTTCGGTGTCGCGGTCGGCAACAACTCGACCACCGGTGAGATGCACGAGTCCGGCTGGGTGCCCGGCATCACGGTCGCCGGCGGCGAGATCTACGGCCTGATCTTCCTCGCGGTCATCGTCGGCATCGTGTACTGGCTGGTTCTCGGCCGCACCCGGTTCGGCTTCGACCTGCGTGCCACCGGCGCCTCCGAGTCCGCTGCAGCGGCGAGCGGTGTGAACTCCAAGCGCATGGTGTTCATGGCGATGGTGATCTCCGGCGCCCTCGCCGGTCTCGCGGGTCTGCCCATCCTCCTCGGCGACAGCCACACGTACGGCCTGACGTTCCCGACGGGCCTGGGCTTCACCGCCATCGGTATCGCACTCCTCGGCCGCAACCACCCGGTCGGCATCGCGTTCGCGGCGCTCCTGTGGTCCTGGCTCAACAAGGCCTCGCAGGAGCTCGACTACCAGGAGTACGACAAGGAGATCGCGGTCATCATGCAGGGCCTGATCGTCCTCGCGGTCGTCATCAGTTACGAGGCCGTACGCGTCTGGGGCCTCAAGCGTCAGCAGCAGCGTGTCGGCGAAGAGCTCGCGGCAGCCGCCCGTAAGTCGAAGAACTCCGAGGAGGTGGCTGCCCGATGAGCACGGCAACCGACGTCAACAAGCCCAAGGTGCAGCCGCGTCCGTCCGGCCGCAAGCTCTCCCTGGCCCAGGTCATGATCGGTGTCGCGGGCCTCCTGGTCCTCATCTCGATCGTCCGCCTCATCACCGGCGCCGACGGCATCACCTCCGTCGGCCAGATGTCCACCGCGCTCAAGCTCGCCGTGCCGATCGGCCTCGCCGGTCTCGGCGGTCTGTGGGCCGAGCGCGCGGGCGTCGTGAACATCGGCCTCGAAGGCATGATGATCCTCGGCACCTGGTTCGGTGCCTGGGCCGGCTACCAGTGGGGACCGTGGACCGGTCTCCTGATGGGCGTCGTCGGCGGTGCGATCGGCGGTCTGATCCACGCGATCGCCACGGTCACCTTCAAGGTCAACCACATCGTCTCCGGTGTCGCGATCAACATCCTCGCGATCGGCGCGACCCGCTACATGTCGACCTTCGCCTTCGAGGGCGTCGAAGGCGGCACCTCGAAGCAGTCCCCGCCCGTCGAATCCCTCGGCAGCTTCTCGATCCCGGGCCTGTCCACCTGGCTGGACTCGCTCAACGAGAAGGGCTGGTTCCTGATCTCGGACATCGCGGGCCTGCTCGGCGGCGCGATGACGAACCTGTCGCCTCTGACGGTCATCGCCATCGCCCTGGTCCCGTTCACCTGGTGGGCGCTGTGGCGTACGTCCTTCGGTCTGCGCCTGCGCTCCTGCGGTGAGCACCCGGTCGCGGCCGAGTCGCTGGGCGTCAACGTCTACAAGTACAAGTACCTGGCCGTGATCATCTCGGGTGGTTTCGCGGGCCTCGGCGGTGCGTTCCTCTCGATCGTGTCGGCCAGCTTCTACCTCGAAGGCCAGACCGGCGGCCGCGGCTACATCGGTCTCGCCTCGATGATCTCCGGCAACTGGATGCCGGGCGGACTCGCCATGTCCGCCGGCCTGTTCGGCTACACCGACAGCCTCAACCTCCGTGGCGGTGGCGTGAACGTCCACGCGCTGCTGCTGCTCCTGGTCTTCCTCCTGGTCATCGCGATCGGCTGGCAGCTCTGGAGCAAGCGGTACGTGCCGGCCGTGATCACCTCGGCCGTGGCGGCCCTGATCCTGGTCTGGTACCTGCTCACCGACGAGGTCCCGAGCCAGTTCGTGACCGCCACGCCGTATGTGGCGACGCTCCTCGTCCTGGCCCTGTCGGCCCAGCGACTGAGGATGCCGAAGGCGGACGGCCTGCCGTACTACAAGGGTCAGGGCAAGTGACCCAGGCTCCCTTCGACTGGGAGCAGCTTCGGACGGCGGTCCGGGGCGCGATGTCCCGGGCCTACGCCCCCTACTCCAACTATCCCGTCGGCGCGGCGGGTCTGGGCTCCCGCGGGCCGGTGGTGACGGGCTGCAACGTCGAGAACGCCTCGTACGGGCTCGGGCTGTGCGCGGAGTGCGGCCTGGTCTCGTCGCTCGCCGCGGGCGGCGGCGGCCGGCTCACGCACTTCACGTGCGTCGACGGCACGGGGGCGGTCCTGGTCCCGTGCGGCCGCTGCCGGCAGCTCCTGTACGAGTTCGGCGGGCCGGACCTCCTGGTGGAGTCCCCGGAGGGGGTCCTGCCCTTGTCGGCGATGCTGCCGCAGGCGTTCGGCCCTGGGCATCTGAAGTAGTCCCCCCCCCCTCAGCCCCTCGCGCCTCCACCCACCTCGCACCAGCGAACGAACCGCACCAACGGAAGGACCCAAGCACCCCATGGACGCCATCTCCGTCATCCGAGCCAAGCGGGACAAGGGCGAGCTGACCCCGGAACAGATCGACTGGGTCATCGACGCGTACACGCGCGGCGAGGTCGCCGACTACCAGATGGCCGCCCTGAACATGGCGATCCTGCTCAACGGCATGAACCGCCGCGAGATCGCCCGCTGGACGGCCGCGATGATCGCCTCCGGAGAGCGCATGAGCTGGGACAGCCTCTCCCGCCCCACCGCCGACAAGCACTCCACCGGCGGCGTGGGCGACAAGATCACGCTGCCGCTCGCGCCGCTCGTCGCGGCCTGCGGCGCGGCCGTTCCGCAGCTCAGCGGGCGCGGTCTCGGCCACACCGGCGGCACGCTCGACAAGCTGGAGTCGATCCCCGGCTGGCGTGCGCTGCTCTCCAACGCCGAGATGCTCGACGTACTCGACTCGACCGGCGCGGTCATCTGCGCGGCGGGCGACGGTCTCGCGCCCGCCGACAAGAAGCTGTACGCGCTGCGCGATGTCACCGGCACCGTCGAGGCGATCCCGCTGATCGCCTCGTCGATCATGTCGAAGAAGATCGCCGAGGGTACGGGCTCGCTCGTCCTCGACGTGAAGGTCGGCTCGGGCGCGTTCATGAAGAACATCGAAGACGCTCGCGAACTCGCCTCCACCATGGTCGAGTTGGGCACCGACAGCGGTGTCCGTACGGTGGCGCTGCTCACCGACATGGCGACCCCGCTCGGCCTCACGGCGGGCAATGCGCTCGAAGTGCGGGAATCCGTCGAGGTGTTGGCGGGCGGCGGCCCGTCCGACGTGGTCGAGCTGACCCTCGCCCTCGCCCGCGAGATGCTCGACGCCGCGGGCATCAAGGACGCGGACCCGGCGAAGGCACTCGCCGACGGCTCGGCGATGGATGTGTGGCGTCGCATGATCGCCGCGCAGGGCGGCGACCCGGACGCGGCCCTGCCCACCTCGCGTGAGCAGCACGTGGTGACGGCCCCGTCCTCGGGTGTCCTCACCCGGCTCGACGCGTACGACGTGGGCGTGGCCGCGTGGCGTCTCGGCGCGGGCCGTGCGCGCAAGGAGGACCCGGTGCAGGCGGCGGCGGGCGTCGAGCTGCACGCGAAGCCGGGCGATGCGGTGCAGGCGGGTGCGCCGCTGATGACGCTGCACACGGATACGCCGGAGCGCTTCGAGTACGCCCTCGAGTCCCTGACGTCGGCGTGGGACATCGCCCCGTCGGGCACGGACTTCGTCCCTGCGCCGATCGTGCTGGACCGGATCGCGTAACCGAAAAGGGGCCCCTTTGCCCCCAGGAGGCGCCCATGTGGGGCGGTTCCTGAGGACAAAGGGTCCCTTTCTCGTTTGCGGGTGCGGGTGCGGGTGCGGGTGCGGGTGGGGGTGGGGGTTAGATCAGGTCTGGGTCCGGCTCTCTGCCTCGGTGTTCCACCACCCCTAACGTCTCGGCCAGCCCCGTCAGTTGGAGCAGCCGCAGCAGCGCCGGGCCGGGGTCCCTGATGCGGGTGCCGGCTCCTGCCCTGCGGGCCGTCAGGCGGAGGCGGGCCAAGGCGTCGATCACCGCGAAGTCCGCCTGGCCCGCGTGGTCGAGGGCATGCGTGTCGACGATGACCTCGGCCGCACCGGTCCGCTCCAGCTGCCCCCGCAGGTGCTCACAGAGCTGGGGGACCTGGGCGCGGGTCAGCGGCGCGGCAAGGCGGACGACGAGGGGCTCAACGGCAGTCATGCAAGGGAGACCGCCCGAGCGCCGGAAACTCATCGGTCCCGCCGACCCACCCATCGCTCCCCGGCCGCCCAGCCATCGAGCCCGACCGCTCGGCCACCGAGCCCGACCGCCCGGTCCACCCATCGCCCCGAGCCGGCCGGCCCCTACGCAGCCGCCTGTCGGCCGGCCCTTACGCCCCCGCCTGGCGGCCGCCCCCTACGCCCCCGCCTCCAGCTTCTCCGGCAGCCCGAACAGCGGGAACCACCGCTTCGTGTCCAGGAAGGCGTTGAGACCCGAGATCTTTCCGTCCGTGATCTCGATGACCTGGAGCGCCCACGGCGAGTACGAACCGTCCTCGTTGAGGTGGTACTGCCCGAACGCCGGTGTCCCGTTGGCGACCGTCGCGATGAGCTTTCCGTCGCGGCACTTGGCGCCCTGCACCAGATGCCAGTTGACGATGTCCTCGTGGCCGACCAGCCACAGATCGAACGGGGGCATGGACATGATGGCGTCCTCATGGAGCAGGGACGTCAGCGTCTCCATGTCATAGCCCTCGAAGGCCGCCACATAGCGGTCGAGCAGCTTCTGCTGGTCGTCGTCGAGCGGATCGATCGTCTCCGTCTCGCGCACCCCGCCGGTGTCCGCGAGGGTCGCCCGCGCGCGCTGCAGCGCACTGTTCACCGACGCCACCGACGTGTCGAGCAGCTCCGCCACCTCGCTGGCCTTCCACGCGAGCACCTCGCGCAGGATCAGCACGGCCCGCTGCTTGGCCGGCAGATGCTGCAGGGCCGCCACGAAGGCGAGCCGCACCGTCTCACGGGCCACCGCGGTCTCCGCCGGGTCGGCCGACGACGGCAGCACCCGGCCGTCCGGTACGGGTTCGAGCCAGGTGATCTCCGAGCGCTCGTTGAGCACCGCGGTCGCCTGATGCGCTTGTTCGGTGAGATCCATGGGACGCGCCCTCTTGTTGCCCGCGTTCAGCATGTCCAGGCAGACGTTGGTCGCGATCCGGTACAGCCACGAGCGCAGCGAGGACCGGCCCTCGAACTTGTCGTACGCGCGCCAGGCACGCACGAACGTGTCCTGCACGGCGTCCTCGGCCTCGAAGCCGGAACCGAGCATCCGGTAGCAATAGCCGGTCAGCTCGGTCCGGTGCTTCTCCATCCGCAGGTCCAAGTCCCCCCTGGTCCCTGCCGCACCACTCAGATCAGACGATCCCGCCATTGGGTTCACCCCTGTAGCCCTCGACACTGGCACTTCGAAAGCTACAGGGCCCCACTGACAATCGCCCGTGAGCAGCGAAAACCCGTCCTATCCCTTGACAGCCGGCACGGGACAGGACGCATCCGTCACGTGCCGGCCTTGCGCCCGTACACGTAGACGTCGTCCCCCTTCTTCAGAAGGCTCCAGTACGCCTGGGCATCGGCCTTGCGCATGTTCACGCACCCGCCCGAGCCGGGCGGCGCGTACATGCTCTTGTCGACCTGGTGGAAGGCGATGCCGCGGTCGAAGAACTGCGTGTACGGCATCCACACCTTGTAGATCGTCGACCAGTGGTTGCGGACCTTGCTGTAGATCTTCTTCGAACCGGTCCTGGTCTCCGCCCCGTTGCGCCCCGTCCGCACCGGCACGGGACCGTACTTCAGCTTCGAACCGTCCTGGATCCAGCTGATCTGCAGCGTGAGGTTCACGCAGGCTATTCGGCCCTTGTTCGTCGGGCACTTGCCGGCCGCGTTGGGGTTCTTGCCCACGGCCTTCTGCTTGTTCATCAGGTTCATCACGCCCCAGGTGACAGGGCCCGCGTACCCGATGTTCGGCTTGATCAGATGCTTCGTCTGGAAAGCCCGTATCGCCTTGCAGTCCGTCGAGGACTGCTTCCCGTCCACTTTCAGGCCGAGGAACTTCTCGACCTGCTTCTGGTACGGGCCCGTGCTCGTCGTACACGTGGCGGCCGCCGCCGAGCCGGCGCTCAGCGCCACGCTCAACGGCACCACCAGTGCCGCGACCCCCGTCGCCGCCGCTGCTCTCCGGGTCTTTCTCCGCATGGCCGTCGTCCCCTTCCGGCGCAGTATGTGCTCTGTGCTGGTAGGACGGTTTTGAAGTGGGCCTGGTTGTACGGAAATCGACGCCAATTCAAGGGAAATTCCCGTGAGTTCGGCGCAGACCGGACTTACCGGGCCGCGACGAGCACCCGCCGCTCCACACGCGCCGCATGCGACCCGTAGAGCGTCACCGACACCACACCGAGGACGGCGATCAGACCGAGGGCGACCGTCGCCGGCCAGCCGCCCGCGTGGAAGGCGAGCGCGCCCAGGGTTCCGCCGGCGCTGGAGCCGATGTAGTACGCGGACTGGTAGAGCGCCGAGGCCTGCGCGCGGCCCGTGGTCGCCGTACGGCTGACCGACGAGGAGGCCACCGCATGCCCCGCGAAGAACCCGGCGGTGATCAGGACAAGGCCGAGCAGGATGCCGGCGAGAGAGTCCGTGAGGGAGAGCAGCAGCCCGGCCGTCGTCGTACCGACCGCCAGGTACAGCGCCCCGCGCCGCCCGAGCCGGCCCACCAGCTTCCCCGCCGCGGCCGAGGAGACCGTGCCGACCAGGTAGACCAGGAAGACCGAACCGACAATGCCCTGCGGCAGGTTGAACGGCTCGCCCACGAGCCGGTACCCGATCACCGTGTACACGGCGCCGAAGACGGTCATGAACAGCGCGCCGATCGCGTAGAGCCGCACGAGCAGCGGGTTCGACAGATGCCCGCGCACCGTCCCGTACAAGGCGCGCGGGTTCAGTGAACCGGCCTGGAAGTTACGGGCCTTCGGCAGCAGCGCACGGAACGCGAGCCCGCACACCAGCGCCATCAGACCCACCGCGAGCAGCGCCGCGCGCCAGCCCCAGGCCTGCGCGACCCAGCCGGCGAGGATACGGCCGCTCATGCCGCCGATGCTGTTGCCCGCGACGAACAGGCCGACCGCCGCGACCAGCGCCTTCGGCCGTACTTCCTCCGCGAGATACGCCATCGCGGAGGCCGGGAGTCCGGCGAGCGCGGCGCCCTGCACGGCCCGCAGCACGACCAGCCAGCCGATGCTCGGCGCGAACGGCACGAGCAGCCCGACCAGGACGGCGACGCTCAGCGAGACGGTCATCAGGGTGCGCCGCCCGAAGCGCTCCGACAGCGCGCTGAGCGGCAGGACGAAGAGGGCGAGCGCCCCGGTCGCCGCGGAGACCGTCCAGCTCGCGTCGTCCGCGGTGACCGCGAACTCGCCCGAGATGGCGGGCAGCAGGGCCTGCGTGGAGTACAGGAGCGCGAAGGTGGCGAGTCCGGCGGCGAACAGCGCGAGGCTGATCCGGCGGTAGCCAGGCAGGCCGGGCGCGAGCCGGGTGTCTTGAGGGAGCGGAGCAGGGGACACAGGGGTGAGGGCACCCGCAGGGTGGGCGGATGCCCCGCTACTGGCGGCAGGCATGCTCCGAAATTAGGCCGCCCCGATTCATGCGTCCAATGCATGGACTCGCCATAATCGTTCCCATGGTGCATGAGCAGAGGTCAGAGGCGAGGCTGTCACTGAACAGTGACACAAAAGACATCCAGGCCCTCGCGGACCTCGACCCCGAGTCCTGGTCCGCGATCCTCGCGCCCCGCCTCGCGTACTTCGCCGCGGTGGCCCGCGCCGAGCACGTCACGCGGGCCGCGCACCAGCTCCAGGTCCCGCAGTCCACGGTCTCGCGCGCCCTGGTCCGGCTCGAACGCGACCTGGGCGTCGACCTGTTCGCCCGCCACGGCCGTACCGTCTCGCTCACCGCGGCGGGCCGTACCTTCCTCTCGACGGTCGAGCGCGCACTGGGCGAAGTGGAAAGAGCGGCCGAGTCGGTACGGGCGGACGCCGACCCCGAGTCCGGCAAGGTCGCCTTCGGCTTTCTGCACACCATGGGCTCGGAGACGGTGCCGAGCCTGATCCGCGAGTTCCGCGCCGACCATCCCCGGGTCCGCTTCACCCTCGTCCAGAACTACGGGGAGTGGATGCTGGAGCACCTGCGCTCCGGCGAGCTCGACCTCTGCCTCACCTCGCCGGTCCCCGACGCCCCCGACCTGGCCGCCCGCCGCCTCGACGAGCAGCGGCTGCGCCTGGTCGTCCCCGAGGACCACCGCCTCGCGACCCGCAAACGCATCCGGCTCGCGGAGGCCGCCGAGGAGACCTTCATCATGCTGGAGCCGGGCTACGGCCTGCGCCGTATCACCGACGACCTGTGCGCGGAGGCCGGCTTCCGCCCGCGCATCGCCTTCGAGGGCGAGGAAGCGGAAACCCTGCGCGGCCTGGTCGCGGTCGGCCTGGGCGTGGCCCTCCTGCCCCCACCCGCCGTACCGCGCAAGGGAGTTGTGGAACTGACGATCACGGGCCAGCGCGCGGTCCGCGAGATCGGAGTCGCCTGGCTCGAGGGCCACCCGGACACACCGCCGGTGGCGGCGTTCAAGCGGTTCCTGCTGACGAGGAGGGGGCGGCTCCTCGCGTGACGCGGTTCCTTGCGTGACGCGGTTCCTTGCGTGACGCGGTTCCTTGCGTGACGCGGTTCCTTGCGTGACGCGGTTCCTTGCGTGAAGCGGCCCTTGCGTGAAGCGGCCCTTGCGTGAAGCGGCCCCTCACGCGCAGCGCCGCGCCCCGCCTCACCGCATCAACGCCCGCCCGAACCCCGAAGCCAACGGCATCCGCAACCCCAACGGCGGCGGCGCCGCGAACGCGTCCGCCACCGGCCGCGCGAACGGCTGCCCGAACAGAGCCCCCCGTACGAAATCCACCGCCAGCGCGAACACCTCCGCCCGGTGCTGCAGCATGGCGTGCCCGTCCGAGTGCACCTCGAAGCGTGCGGTGTCCCGGTTGGCCTTCTTCAGACGCTCGGCGAAACGGAACGACAGCTCGGGATCCGTCCGCTCGTCATTGGTGCCGTGCGCGATCAGCACATGCCGCCCGACCAGCTGCTTCACCGGCTCGGGCGCCCGCGCCACATCCTTCTCGGGCAGCCAAGGAGCCAGCGCTAGCACCGAGTTGACGGCACTGTGCCCGCCCGCGTGCAGCGCGGCCCTGCCGCCCATGTCGATCCCGGCGAGGCAGACGGGCACGTCGCCGTAGCGCCGTACGACCTCGTCGGCGGCCCAGAGCGCGTCGGCGGCGGGCGCCGCGTCCGCCCCGTTCCAGCCCCGGGCCCGGTAGTGCACGGCGTGCGCGACCAGGCCCTCCTCGCGCCCGGCGCGGGCCAGCCTGCGGCCGAGCGCGCGCACGTTGGCGAGCGCGAACGGGTGGGCCCGCCGTGTGGAGGTCTCGTCGCCGGCCGGGAGCAGCAGCACCACACCGCCCACCGCGCGCCCCGGCGTCAGCTCCTGCCCGATGGCCCGCCCAAGTCGGGCCTCACGCCCCGGAATTGCTTGCTGTGTCACGGCAGAACAGTCTCAGAAATGCGGGTGTACGCAACCTTTACCGGGGGTCACTGTTACGTATCGACATCCGATGTCACACCGCGGCGGCCCCGGCGCCGCGGTGAAGGAATTCCGCACGGACCAGCGCGCTCTACGCGCGTAGGCGGTAGAGTGCGGCAATGACGAGCCAGACCATTCCCTCCCCGACCCCGGACCAGATCCGCCGGGCCCCCAAGGTGCTGCTTCACGACCACCTCGACGGCGGCCTGCGCCCCGGGACGATCATCGATCTCGCCCGCGAGACGGGCTACGACGGCCTCCCCGAGTCGGAGCCCGACAAGCTCGGCGTCTGGTTCCGCGAAGCCGCCGACTCCGGCTCGCTGCCGCGCTACCTGGAGACCTTCGCGCACACCTGCGCCGTCATGCAGACCAAGGAAGCCCTCTTCCGGGTCGCCGCCGAGTGCGCCGAGGACCTCGCGGAGGACGGCGTCGTCTACGCCGAGATCCGGTACGCGCCCGAGCAGCACCTGGAGAAGGGCCTCACCCTCGAAGAGGTCGTCGAGGCGGTCAACGAGGGCTTCCGCGAGGGCGAGCGCCGCGCGAAGGAGAACGGGCACCGTATCCGCGTAGGCGCCCTGCTCACCGCGATGCGCCACGCGGCCCGCGCCCTGGAGATCGCCGAACTCGCCAACCGCTACCGCGACCTCGGCGTCGTCGGCTTCGACATCGCGGGCGCCGAGGCGGGCTTCCCGCCCACCCGCCACCTCGACGCCTTCGAGTACCTCAAGCGCGAGAACAACCACTTCACCATCCACGCCGGCGAGGCCTTCGGCCTGCCGTCCATCTGGCAGGCCCTGCAGTGGTGCGGCGCCGACCGGCTCGGCCACGGCGTGCGGATCATCGACGACATCCAGGTCGCCGACGACGGCACCGTGAAGCTCGGCCGCCTCGCCGCGTACGTGCGCGACAAGCGCATCCCGCTCGAGATGTGCCCGACGTCCAACCTGCAGACGGGCGCGGCCACTTCGTACGCCGAGCACCCCATCGGGCTGCTGCGCAAGCTGCACTTCCGGGCCACCGTGAACACGGACAACCGCCTGATGTCCGGCACGAGCATGAGCCGTGAATTCGAGCACCTGGTCGGTACTTTCGGCTACACGCTCGATGACATGCAGTGGTTCACAGTCAATGCGATGAAATCAGCGTTCATTCCTTTCGATGAACGACTCGCCATGATCAACGACGTGATCAAGCCGGGCTATGCCGAGCTCAAGTCGGAGTGGCTGTTCCGGCAGACCGCTGCGACCAGCGGTTCCGAGGGCTGAGCAGGCGAAAACCGAGTGCGGGGGAGCGGCCGGGAAGATCAATTCCCGGCCGCTTTTCATACGTTGGGGGTGTTTGCGGGCACGCGGCGGGCCTCGATAGCTTGCGGGACCGCTCAAGAACTCCCCGTCTACAAGGACGTATTCACCATGAAGCAGTCTGCCAAGACCCTCGGTGTCGCCGCCCTCGGTGCCGCTTTCGCCGCAGCGGGGGCCGGCACCGCGTCGGCAGCTCCCGCTCTTCCGGACCCCGCCCAGGCCGTCGGTGCGGTCACCCAGGACCTTCCGGTCGGCCAGGTGACCAAGACCCTGCCGGGCGCGAGCGAGGCGGTGGACGCCGGGCAGGGTGCGCTCACGAACGGTCTGAGCACTGCCAAGCCGACCCTCGAGAAGTCGCTGCCGGCGGACACCGACCCGGTCGCGGGCCTGCTCGGCGGTCTGCCGGTGGGCGGTCTGCCGACGGGTGGCCTGCCGACGGGCGGTCTGCCGGTCGACGGTCTGCCGGTCAGCACCA
The DNA here is from genome assembly GCF_016464295.1 of Streptomyces sp. N35. NCBI lineage: Bacteria > Bacillati > Actinomycetota > Actinomycetes > Kitasatosporales > Streptomycetaceae > Streptomyces > Streptomyces sp. N35. Next base: position 87,585 of record NZ_JAEIMH010000033.1, read on the forward strand.
ACGGCCTGCCGGTCCAGGGTCTCCCCGCGGTCGGCGGCCTCCCGGGCCTGCCGGGCCTCGGCGGCTGACGCACGCCGGCCAAGCGGAAAGGGCGCCCACCGGAGTCGTACTCCGGGCGGGCGCCCTTTCGCATGCTCTGTGCTCAGGATCCGTCCCCGGACCCCGGCCGCTACCACGCAGGCGCGGTCGTGTCCTTGTGGAAGGAGTCCTTCTCGGCGGGCAGCAGCGCCCAGAGCGCCAGGTACAGCAGGAACTGGGGGCCGGGCAGCAGACACGAGACGAGGAAGATCACGCGCATCGTGGTCGCGGAGGTGCCGAAGCGCCGTGCCAGCGCTGCGCACACTCCGCCGATCATCCGTCCGTTACGGGGGCGGGCAAGGGCGGTCATGGTGGCTCCTTCGCGAACCGTTGCTGAGGCTCCCTGGTCGGTGCCTCGGTGTACTTCAAAGCTACGGTCGCGAACGGCGCAAAACGTCAGGCTACGGGGCGATCCCGACCCTGGGAATCGTCGGGGTCGACCCCTGAGACGCCTCGTCCCTGGGCAGGGTCAGCCGCCCCGGCAGCCGCTGCCTGCGGCGAAAACGGGCCCGTGCGGCGGGGACGAGGGCCAGATGCGCGACGGCGACACCGACGGTGTTGAGCAGCAGCGAATCGATGTCGACGACCTGCCCCGGTACGGCGGTCTGCAGCAGCTCGATCCCGAGGGAGAGCATCGCCCCCGCCGCGACCGTCCGCAGAAACGACCCGAGCGACGAGGCCTGCAGCCGTCCCCCTGCCATCGGCAGCAGTACGCCCAGCGGCGCGAGCAGCAGCAGTGCCTCACCGATCCTGCGCGCGGCCTGGGCGGGCCCGAGCGCCAGATCCGCCTTGATTCCCGCGAACGGCTGCAGGTTCGCCGCGGTCACCCACGGCACATCCAGGGGACGCAAGGTGAGCCAGCCGACGAAAGCGAGATGTGCGACGAGGAGCAGGACCCCTGTCGCACGAAAGCGGATGACGGCCGACCCGCCAAGTCCCTGACGCTGCACGCCCCCCTAGACGCAGGGATACGCGCAAACGGTTCCGCACGGGGCTGAAGCGGAGGAGCGCACTTGGACGGGCGGCTCGCGGGGGTCTCCTTGCGGGGTGCGGCTGGGGTGCGGTCTCGCTGTCGGGTGCGGCCCGGTTGCGCCTGCGGCGGGCTCCTTGTCCCCTACTCGCCCCTTCCCGAAACTGGGGGCTCCGCCCCCAGGCCCCTGGATCCGAACTCCGTTCGGATGTCCTCAAGCGCCGGACGGGCTGGAGGTGGACCTTCCGTTCAGGGTGGCGTGTGGGGTGGGTGGGTTCGGGGCTGGGGTGGGTTGGGCGGGTGAGGTGGATGCCGGGGTGAGGGGAGTGGTGGCGGGGGCGGGTGCGTTGCCTGATAGTGCCTTGGCGGGGGCTCCGCCCCCTGCGCTGCCGCCCGCAGCTTCGTCGTGGGGTCGGTGCCGGTCCGGGGTACCTGTCATACGGGCAATGGCACCGTTCCCGCGAAGGGGCGCCGTCGACGTCGGGGGTGCCCGTATGACAGGCACCCCTACCCGTCCCCTTCCGCCGTCGCGCGTCTGACCGCCGGTGGGGTGCGCGGCCGCGTATCGGCGCCCCCACCGGCCGTAAAGCCGCGCACCGGCGAAACGGGACAACCGTGCAAGCGGAACACCCCACCGGCCGGCAGCCGCGCGACGGCCGAACGGGACAACCGCGCGAGCGGAACACCCCACCGGCCGTCAGCCGCGTGACGGCGGAACGGGACAACCGCGCGAGCGGAACCCCCCACCGGCCGTCAACCGCGTGACAGCGGAACGGGACAACCGCGCGAGCGGAACACCCCACCGGCCGGCAGCCGCGTACCGGCGTAAGGGGACGCGGTGGGGTGCATTGTCATTCGGGCACCCCCGTCGGAGACGGCAACCTTTCACGGAAAGGGCGCCATTGCCCGAATGAGCAAGCACCCCACCCCGGCCCCGACCCACAACGAAACCGCACGCGCAGAACGCCGCACCGGGCGCTGCGTCCTTAACCGCTCTTGAGCCGATCCTCAAAGCAACCTTAAGGATCACCGATAAGGCTCTGACCAGGTGTTTCTCCGGGCCCGGAACGCCTATGTTCAGGCGCCGTGAGTACTGACGCAGCAGTTGGGGACGTGCCGTTCGCAGACGTGGCGGAGGCGACCGGGCTTTCCAAGTACCCCGCGCTCGCCGCGTATCTCGAGCAGACCGAGGCGGTGGAACAGCGGCAGGCGGTCGCCGAGCCTGCCGTGCCGCCGCGTCCTGCCTCCCCGCCGCGCGTTCCGCGTACGCGTGCCTTGGGCACCGTGGCCGCGCATGGGCTGCGGGTGTTGCTCGGGCACGCGGAGGACGAGCGGGAGAGCGCGGGTACGCGGCCGACCCGGTCCGCACAGCCGCCGCACCCACCGTCCGCACAGCCGCCACGCTCCCGGTCCGCACAGCCGCCGCACCCACCGTCCGCACAGCCGCCACGCTCCCTGGCCGACCGGCCGCCACGCTCCCGGTCCGACCGGCCGTCGAGGCGCGCGACCCCGAGCCCGGCCACCCCGGCCACCCCCCTCCGTATCCCCCCAGCCCATCTCCGCGCCGCCCTCCTCGCCGGCGCCGTAGCCGTCACCGGCCTCTGGGCCGTGCAGGTGCACCCCTCCGCGCGGCTGGACGCGCTGTTCGCGACCGGGGCCCATCTCACCGGGCTGCTCGCGGGATACGGCGTGCTCGTCATGCTGTTCCTGATGGCCCGCGTCCCCGCCGTCGAGCACGGGGTCGGCGCGGACCGGCTGGCCAGGTGGCATGCGTGGGGCGGGCGTTGGGTGCTCAGCCTGTGCGTCGGGCACACCGTGCTCGCCCTGTGCGGATACGCCGTGCACCGCGGCACCGACCTCCTGACGGCCGGCACCGAACTGCTCGGCTACCCGGCCCTCGCCGCCGCCACCCTCGGCACCGGACTCCTGATCGCCGTGGGCGTCACCTCCGCCCGCGCGGTACGCCGCCGCGTCACCCACGAGACCTGGCGCGCCCTGCATCTGCTCACCTACCTCGCCGCCGCACTCGCCTTCGCCCACCAGCTCGCCGGCCCCGAGATCGCGGGCAGCAAGTTCGCCGCGTGGACCTGGACGCTGCTGCACACCACGGTCGCGGCTCTGCTCGTCTGGTACCGGCTCGTCGTCCCCGTACGGCAGGCGCTGCGGCACGCGCTGCGGGTCACGGAGGTACGGCGGGAAGGGCCCGAGGTCGTGTCCGTGCTGATTCAGGGTGCGGGGCTCGATGAACTGCGGGCCGAGCCCGGGCAGTTCTTCCGCTGGCGGTTCCTGCAGCGCAGGCTCTGGCACACTGCGCTGCCCTTCTCGCTCTCCGCACCCGTACGGGAGGACACGCTGCGCATCACGGTCAAGGCCGCCGGGAACCACACCCGCCGGATGCGCCGGCTGCGTCCCGGTACGAGGGTGCTCGCCACCGGACCGTTCGGCGCCCTGACCGCGCACCGCCGTACCCGCCGCAAGGTGCTGCTGCTCGCGGGCGGGGTCGGCATCACGCCGATGCGGGCGCTCTTCGAGACGCTCTCCGGCGGACCGGGCGACCTGACGCTGCTCTACCGCGCCAACAACGCCGCCCAGTTGGTGCTCAGGGACGAACTGGAAGCCATCGCGGCCGACCGCCAGGCGGCGCTCCACTACCTCCTCGGCCCGTCCGGCGCCTCCTTCGACCCGCTCGCCCCCCAGGCCCTGCGCAACCTCGTCCCCGACCTCGCCGAGCACGACGTCTACCTGTGCGGCCCGCCCAGGATGGCCGAGGCGGCGACGGCCGCACTGATCCGGGCCGGAGTGCCCGAACAGCACATCCACGCCGAGAACTTCACCTTCTGAGGCCACGGCCCAGCCCAGCCCAGCCCAGTCCAGCCCACGCCAGTCCACGCCAATCCAGCCCCACCCACACCCCCACGCCACCCCCACCCCAACCCACCCCAACCCACCCCAAC
>NZ_JAEIMH010000034.1:0-17997 GCF_016464295.1 Streptomyces sp. N35
GCTTGAGGACATCCGAACGGAGTTCGGATCCAGGGGCCTGGGGGCGGAGCCCCCAGTTTCGGGAAGGGGCGGGTAGGGGAAAACAGCCCGCCGCAGGCGCAACCGGCCCGCACCCGACAGCGAGACCGCACCCCACCCGCACCCCACTCACCGCAGACACCCACCCACCCGCAACCCCCACACCAGCGCACCCCAACAGACCGACGCACCCCACCCTCAAGCCGAAACCCTCACCCCCACCCCATCCGCGATCATCCGCCGCGCGCTGGGTCCCACCAGTACCGCCCACACGCCGGTTCCCTCCTCGAGCCAGCCCGTCAGCGCGCGGGCGAAGTCGGGGTGGGTGTGGGACAGGGAGACGAGGCGGCGGTCGAAGGATGCGGCGCCCTCCGGGGTGCGGACCAGGAGGAGGCCGCAGCGGCGGACCAGGTCCCGTGTGCGGGGCCAGTCCGCGCCCCCGGTGCGTACCGCCACGGTGAGCACCTCGTCCAGGACGGCCGGATCGTGTTCCTGCTCGAGGAGCACGTCGAGCAGCTCGGTGCGCAGCGCCCGTGCGGAGGGCCCGCCCCTGCCCGGCGCCGCGAGCACACCGGCCAGGGCCCGGCGGACTTCCGGCGGTCCGCTCTGCAGGAGACCGGTGACCAGTGGAAAGAGCGTCGCCCGAGCCTGGGCCCCCTGCTCCAGGCGGCGGTCCACATAGGCGCCGGCCTGCGCGGCCGCCTCCGGCCGGAGGTCGAGGAAATCGCGTACGAGACGAGTCACCCGGCGGGCGACCGCAGGTGTGGTGATCTCGGCGAGCGCCGCGAGGACCTCGGCGGCACCCGCACCTGGTTCGCGCAACCGGGCCCGGAAGGCGCCGAGTACCGGTTCGGGGTGGGTCGTGAGGGCCGTGGCGAGGGCCGCCGAGGAGAGCTGGGGATCGCCGGCCGCGTACCGCTTCAGGGCGAGCTGAAGGTGGCGGGCCCGGGTCAGCGGATCCCGTACGAGGAGGGAGAGCGCCGCACCGTGCAGCGCGCCGTCCTCGGGCCGGGCGAGGAGGGCGAGGGCCGCGTAGCGGAGCAGGGTGCGGTCCGCCTCCGTATCGAGGGACTGGGCGACGCGCACACCGTAGGACGCGGCCGCCACCCGGCGTTCGGCGCGGTCGTCGTGGGCCCAGCGGTCGACCGCGCGGCACAGGGCGGAGGGCTCCTCCTCGGCGAGCGTGGCGAGGAGTTCGTCGCCGCGGGGGTGTCCGCAGTCGACGAGGGCTTCGGTGAGGTCGTCCAGCGCACGGTGGCGGTGGGTGTGCAGCAGGGCCTGGGCGGCGTCGGCGACGGTGGCGGCCGGCGCGAAGGCCAGGGGCCGGTCGTCGGTGAACCAGCGGACCAACAACGGCTGTACGACGGCTGGTTCGGCCTCGAGGAGAGCGGCTGCCGTGTCCAGACAGCGCTCTTCCCCGGGGCCGGCGTCGGCGGCCACCAGCCGCCGCCGCAGAGCGGCCCGCTCCTCGGCCGGCAGCGGCGGGGCCCGCCCGCACCACGGGCCGACCCCCTCGTACACCCGGCACACCCCGCGCCCCGCCCCCCGCGCAAGGATCCGGTCGGCGAGCAGCCGCAGGACGGGCATGTACGGGCGGGCGTCCGGGACCCGGAGCAGGGTCTCGGTCAGCAGATGCACGGCCCACCAGGCCGCGTCCGCGGGGTTCCTGCGGCCGCCGGCCGCCCAGCTGGGGACGGGGCGCAGTCCGTGCCGGGCGAAGTGGCCGGCGGCGAGGGCGAGTTCGTCGAGGCGGCGCCGGAGCTGATCGGGGCCCTCCTGCCGCTCCAGGAGCAGCAGGGCCTGCAGGACGGGGCCGATGCGGTGCCGCGGTACGGGCAGGGGGCGTACCGGCTCCGGACCGGCCGTGACCCTGCGCGGGCGCCGGCGCGGGCTCTCCACGCGCGCGGGCAGCCGGGCCGGGCCGGGCGCGCGCGCCGGGGCCGCATCGGATCCCTCGCGCCAGCGGTGGACGAGGGCGAACAGGGCCGCGTCCAGGTCGAGATGGGCCCCCTGGATCCAGTCGGCGAGCTCCTCGTGCGCGAACCGGTAGCCGGCCCCCGCAGGCACCAGCGCGCCCTCGGTGAGCACCGCGGAGGCCCATCCCGTCGCCCATGGGAAGACCTCCTCGAAGGCCTCCCGGTCCAGCTCCCCCTGCCCGGGCCCCAGACACCGCCGCGCGGCCTCGTGCAGCCGTCCGGCCGCCTTCGCCGCGAGCCGTCGTACGGCCGCGCCCCGTACGTCCTGCAGAGCCGCCAGTCGTACGGCGATCCGCAGACAGAGCAGATCCAGATACGCGGAGAAGACCTCGGACCGGTCCGGGCACCCGTCCACCGCGTCCCCGAGCGCGGCCCGAACCTCCCCCAACAGCCGTACGGTCAGCGGATGTTCGGCGTCCCGCGCGTTCAGCGCCCCCTCGGGCACCCCGTACAACCCACGCACCCACCCCGCCTGCCGCTCCCCCAGGGCCCCGAGTCGTACGCAGGCGGGCAGCAGCCCGCCCTGCGTGGAGCCGTACAGGGCGGTCCCGGGGAAAAGCGCCCCGGCCTGCTCCCAGTACTCCGGCCGGCAGGCCACCACCAGACGCGCCCCGGTCCCCCGCAGCCACTCCCCGGTCCCGGCACTCCACTCGGCGAGCCGGTGCGCGAGCTGCGGCGGCATCTCCTCGGGCCCGTCCAGGAGCACGAGCAGGGGCCGCCCCGCATCCCGTACGAGCCGGGCGATCCGGTCGGGCCCGATGTCCCCGAGCTCCCCTTCCTGTTCCTCGTCCGCCACCGGCACCCCCTCGGACGCGGCCACGATCCGCCCGGCATGCGCAAGGGCTCGCCCGACCGCGTCGGCGATCGAGGTGTCCTGTGCCCACAGGGAGGCTCCGCGCAGCCATACGGTCGGGGCCGGTGCGCCACCGCGTGCGCGGCGGCGGGCGAGGGCGCCGAGCTCGGTGGTGCGGCCGCTGCCGGGATCTCCGACGAGCCCCAGCACATACGAGGCCGCCCCCAGGAACTCCGCGAACTGGCGCCCCATCTCTTCGCGTTCCACCGGCTCGCGCTCCTCGCGCGGCAGATCGGACCCCACGGAGATCGCGCTGAGCTGCAGCGCCCCGGCCAGATTGAGATCGCGGCCGTACGCGGGGACGCTCGCGGCGTTGCGCGTGAGCAGGGCGCCGAGGGTGCCGCCGTTGTCGGCCCGCGCGGCCGCCCGCAGCGGCACCGCGTAACCGGCCGCGCGGTGCCCGGCGCCGAGCGCCGTGCCAAGCACACCGAGCACGGCCCCGGTCACGGTGTCGACGACCGGACCGCCGGCCGCTCCACCGCCGAGCTGCAGCGCGTCGGCGGCATCGGTGCCGACGGCCAACTCCAGTACGTCACCGAGCAGATGGAACCGGTCCGTCGCGGTGTACGTCACCTGCGCGCCGGTATCGAGCACACGCGCCTCCCGCCAGCCGAGCGCGGCGATCCGCACGTACGCGCCGGGCTCCACGTGCTCGCGTACGGACAGGGGCAGGGCGCGCAGACCGAGTCCTTCGGTGCGCACGAGCGCGAGATCCGCCTCGGGGAACGAGGTGACGGCATCGGCGCCGACCACACACGTACGGCCGCCGCCCGCGTGCAGCACGATGCGCGCGAGGCCGTCGACGGCCTCATGGCTGGTGATGACGGTGCCGTCCTCGTCGGCCGCGAAGCCGGTACCGCGGGGCCGGCCCGCCAGATCACAGATCCGGACCAGTTCCTCGCGACCCCCGGCCATCCTCGTCCTCCCCGCGGCGCTCTCCTACGACCGTAGGGAGACTTGATCCGCGAAGGGCCCCGCCAACCGGATGCGCCCCCTGTGTACCGGCGCTGCGCTTCGAGCGCCTGCCTGAACGGGTGAACGACGTTTGCAGCGGGAAGGTGCGGGTGCCGTCCGGTGGGGGCGCGGACGCAGCCGCACAACGGCAGAAGGAAACCCGGGGAGCGCGAATGACACGCACCCAGGACGCCGGAAGGAAACCCGGGGAGCGCGGATCTGCCACACACCCACGACAGCGGACGGAAACCACCCGCAGTTGCGAGACGGAACCCCCACCGGCCCGCAGCCGCGCGACGACGGAAGGGGACGGGTAGGGGTGCCTGTCATACGGGCACCCCCGACGTCGGCGGCAACCCTTCGCGGGAACGGTGCCATTGCCCGTATGACAGGTACCCCGGACCGGCACCGACCCCACGACGAGCCGCAGGCGGCAGCGCAGGAGGCGGAGCCCCCGCCCGGGCACTATCAGGCAACGCACCCGACCCCCACACGAGCCGCAGGCGGCAGTGCAGGGGTCGACGGGTGCCGCCATGCGGACCGGCACCCGACCCCCACACGGGCCGCAGGCAGCAGTGCAGGGGGTGACGGGTGCCGTCACGCGGAGCGCACGGTTACCAGGCGAACGCCTCAGGTGACGGACCCGTGCCCGGGAAGATCTCGTCCAGGGACGACAGGACCTCGTCCGAGAGCTCCAACTCCAGGGCGCGCAGAGCCGATTCGAGCTGGTCCGCCGTGCGCGGGCCCACGATCGGGCCGGTCACGCCGGGGCGGGTGAGGAGCCAGGCGAGGGCCACTTCGCCGGGAGCCAGGCCGTGCTTGTCCAGGAGATCCTCGTACGACTGGATCTGGCCCCGGATCGTGGAGTCGGCGAGCGCCTCGGCCGAGCGGCCCGAAGCGCGCCGGCCCGACGTGGCCTCCTTCTTCAGGACGCCGCCGAGCAGCCCGCCGTGCAGCGGCGACCAGGGGATGACCCCGAGGCCGTACTCCTGCGCGGCCGGGATGACCTCCATCTCAGCGCGGCGCTCGGCCAGGTTGTACAGGCACTGCTCGCTGACCAGGCCGAGCCGGCCGCGCCGGGCGGCGGCCTCGTTGGCCTGGGCGATCTTCCAGCCGGGGAAGTTGGACGACCCGGCGTAGAGGATCTTGCCCTGCTGGATCAGGACCTCGATGGCCTGCCAGATCTCGTCCACCGGCGTGGACCGGTCGACGTGGTGGAACTGGTAGATGTCGATGTAGTCCGTCTGCAGCCGCTTCAGCGAGGCGTCCACCGCACGGCGGATGTTGAGCGCCGAGAGCTTGTGGTGGTTGGGCCAGGTGTCGCCGTCGCCGGCCATGTTGCCGTACACCTTTGTGGCCAGGACGGTCTTGTCGCGCCGGCCGCCGCCCTGGGCGAACCAGGTGCCGATGATCTGCTCCGTACGGCCCTTGTTCTCGCCCCAGCCGTAGACGTTGGCGGTGTCGAAATAGTTGATGCCCGCGGCGAGCGCGGCGTCCATGATCGCGTGGCTGTCGGATTCGTCCGTCTGCGGACCGAAGTTCATCGTGCCGAGGACGAGGCGGCTGACTTCGAGTCCTGTGCGTCCGAGCTGCGTGTACTTCATGGGGATTCAGCCAACGCCTTCGAGTCCGCTCAAGGCAAGAGGGCCTGACCCTGCGGGGCGAACGGGCCCTCCAGGGCCGCCCATTGGAGGAGCATGATCGTCTTGCCGTCCGCGATGCGGCCGTCGCGGATCATGGCGAGGGCGGTGGTGAAAGGGAGTTCGAGGACCTCGATGTCCTCGCCGTCCTCCTCCAGGCCGCCGCCGGAGCCGGTCCGGTCGGCCGGTGTGTAGGGCGCGGCGAAGAAGTGCAGGCGCTCGGTGACGGAGCCCGGGCTCATGTACGCCTCGAAAACGGGGGTGAGCGGGCCCAGTTCGACGCCCAGTTCCTCGGCGCTCTCGCGGCGGATCGCGGTCGGCGGATCGTCCGCGTCGAGGAGTCCGGCGGCCGCCTCGACGAGCATGCCGTCGGGGTGGTCGTTGACGTAGGCCGGGTAGCGGAACTGGCGGGTCAGGAGCACGCGGCCGCGTGCGGAGTCGTACGGCAGCACGACGGCCCCGTTGCCGCGGTCGTAGGTCTCGCGCGCCTGGGTCTCCCAGCGCCCGTCGCGGCGACGGTAGTCGAAGGTCGTACGGCGCAGGACGTGCCAGCCCTGTGAGGTGAGCTCGACGTCGCGGACCACGACATCAGGGTTACGGTCCAGATCGCGCCCCGACCGGTCGAGGCCGGTGCGGCCGCGGTGGTCGGGGGTGTCGAGGCCCGGGGTGCCGGAGACGGGTGGGGGTGCGGTGGCGTGCGTCGAGTCCATGGACGCTAAGGTACATGCATAACCGTGCAAGAACAGGAGGGAATGTGCATGCTGGCTGCTGAACGGCGCGACCATCTGCTCGGACTGCTCGCCCGCGAGGGCAAGATCGTCGCCAAGGAGGTCGCCGCCGACCTGGGACTCTCCGAGGACAGCGTCCGGCGCGACCTGCGTGATCTCGCCGCGGAAGGGCTGTGCCAGCGGGTCTACGGGGGCGCGCTGCCGGTGTCGCCGGCCGTCGTCGACTACGGCGCCCGCCAGGCCGTGGCCCCGGACGGCAAGCGGAAGGTCGCCTCGGCGGCCGTCGGGCTCGTACCGCCCGGCGGTTCGGTGATCCTCGACGGCGGCACGACCGCGCTCGCGGTCGCCCGCGCCCTGCCGAAGGATCTCGCCTGCACGGTGATCACCCACAGCCCGACCATCGTCGCGGCCCTGCTCGACCATCCGCGGGCGGAGCTGTTCCTGCTCGGCGGCCGGATCTTCAAGCACTCGGCGGTGGCCTGCGGGGCGGCCGCGGTGGAGGCGGCGCAGAACGTGTCCGCCGATCTGTGTCTGCTCGGTGTCACCGGCGTGCACCCCGAGGCGGGTCTGACCACCGGGGACGCGGAGGAGGCGGCGATGAAGCGCGCCCTGTCGGCACGGGCCGCGGACACGTACGTCCTCGCCTCCTCGGAGAAGCTGGGCACCGCCTCGCAGTTCCGCGTGCTGCCCTGGGGGAAGGTCAGCGGACTGATCACCGATGCGGGCCGCGGGGACGCGGTGGCCGGGGAGCTCGTCGGGCTGGGAGTGGAGGTCCTGTTCGCCGGCTGAACGGCCCTCGCGGTGCCTGGCCGAACAGGACCGGTCGGCGCGGCAGTTCGACTCAGCGGGGTGGTCCGACTCGGCGCGGCAGGTCGACCCGGATCGTCAGACCGCCCGCCGGGTTCGCCGTGGCGTGCAGCGTTCCGTGGTGGGCCGCCGTGACCGAGCGGACGATGGCGAGACCCAGACCGTGGCCCTTGCGTGTGCTCGCGACGCGCTCCTCGGCCCGGTAGAACGGCTCGAAGAGCCGGGCGAGTTGGGTCTCGGTGACGTGGGGGCCGGTGTTGGAGACCTCGAGGACCGCGACGTACGTGCGGTCGGTGAGGGGCGGGCGCGTCAGCCGGACCCCCACCGGGCCGCCCCGTTCGGTGTGGGGGAGCGCGGTGTCGGGCAGGTTGAGGACCAACTGCCGCAGCAGGACGCCGTTTCCGGGGACCGCGCGTCCCGGCTCGATCGAGGTGGAGACCTCGATCCCGTACGAGGACGCCTGAGCGGCCCGTTCCGCGACCGCCGCCCCGAGCAGGGCCGAGAGGTCGACCGGCGCCGGTTCGAAGGCCGCGTTCTGGGCGCTCGCCAGGTCGAGCAGGGCGTGCACGATGCGGATGCCGCGCTCGTTGGTCTCGCGGAGCATCGGAAGGAGTTCGGCCAGCTCCTCGCGGGAGGGGGCGTCGCCGGCGACCTGGAGGGCCGCACGGGTGGTGGCCAGCGGGGTGAGGAGTTCGTGGGAGGCGTTGGCGGCGAAGCGCCGGTGGGCGGTGAAGGACTCCTCGAGGCGGTCGAGCATCTCGTCGAAGGTGTCGGCGAGTTGATGCAGCTCGTCGGGCGGTCCCGTCGCGGCGATCCGCTCGCCGAGGTTGCCGTCCGCGGCTTTGCGGGCCGCTTCGTTGATGGTGCCCAGCGGCGCGAGCAGCCGCTTGGAGACGAACCAGCCGACGCCGAGCCCGAGCGCCCCGACGACCAGGACACCGCCGGCCGATACGGCGAGGACGGTGTTCCAGACATCCTCCTTGGAGGTGATGTCGGGGTGCTGCCCGCTCGTCGGAAGACGCCGGCCCGGGGCCACGTCGGTGACCTCCGAGGGGTCGACGATCACGGTGTCCGAGAACCCGTACGTCGGAAGGAAGCGCATGCCGACGTAGATGATCGCGACCATCAGCGCGGCGCAGGCGGCGAGGGCGCAGGCGAAGCCCAGGAACAGGCGGGCGTGGATGCTCAACGTCCGTCGGCGCCCGGTCATTTCGTCCCCAGGTAGTAGCCCGCGCTGATCGCCGTGTGGACGAGCTGCGGCTCGCCCAGCTTTTTCCTCAGGGTGTGGACGACGAGACGTACCGCGTTGGTGAACGGGTCGGTGTGCGCGTCCCAGGCCTTGTCGAGGAGGTACTCCGCGCTCAGGACGCCGCCGTCCGCACGCATCAGGAGCTCGAGTACGGCGAGTTCCTTCGGCGTCAGCTTCACCTCGGCGCCGGCCCGCGTGACGCGGCGCCGGTGGGTGTCGAAGGCGACGTCCGCGAAGGTGAGGACGGGGGAGTGGGTCATGGGGCTGCGGCGGTACAACGCCCGCAGCCGCGCGACGAGTTCGGGGAAGTCGAAGGGCTTGGCGAGGTAGTCGTCGGCGCCCAGGCCGAGGCCCGCCACCTTGTCGTCGAGCCGGCCCGCGGCCGTGAGCATCAGGATGCGGCAGCCCAGGTCCATCGCGACGATCCGGCGGCAGACCTCGTCGCCGTGCACGCCCGGCAGATCGCGGTCCAGGACCACCGCGTCGTAATCGTGGATCGTGACGCTCTCCAGCGCGCTGTCACCGTCGTGCACCACGTCGACGGCGATGGCCTCGCGCCGCAGGCCCAGCTCCAGGATGCGCGCCATGTACGGCTCGTCCTCCACCACCAGCACCCGCACGCCGTGCCCTTTCCGCTGAATTCCGTTGCCGGATCCGTTGGCTGTTCCGTGCCTGATCCGTATCTGATCCGTGTCTGATACGTCCTATCAGACCCGGTATTTGGCCGGTGTATGAGGAAGCCCGGCCGCACAAACACGGTTCAAAAGGGCCGCTCCTTAGCGTGAAGGTCATGAATTTGTTCAAACGGGCCTGGTGGCGGCTGACTGCCCATCTGGGCAAGACGGTGATGCTGGTCGGGCTCTTCTTCGTCATATGCACCCTGGTGCTGTCCGGATTTCTGATCCAGTCGGCCGCCGCACGCGCCGCGGAATCCGCGAAGAACAGCGTGGGCGCCGTGGCCACGATGCAGCTGGATCTGAACGCCCTGATCGACTCGGGCAAGATGCAGCAGGGCGGCGGCGGAAAGCCCGGCATGATCGGCGCCGAGGGTGACCTGCACCGCAGCCTCGTGGACAAGATCTGCAAGTCGTCGGTCGTCGCGTCCTGCAACTACATGAAGGACGGTGTCGCGGCCCCGACGGACCAGGTGAAGCTCCACCAGCCGGTCCCGGCGCCGGCCGGTCAGGACAGCGGCGGAGTGGATTTCTTCAAGGCGGACGGAATCCGTGATCTGGACGCGGTCAAGGACTTCCGCAACGGCGACTCGAAAATCGTCGCCGGTTCCGGGATCAAGCCCGACAGCAAGAGCGACATGGTCGTCATCGAGGAACGGGTGGCGAAGGACAACCACCTCGAGGTCGGCGACAAGGTCAAGCTCAATGCCAACATCCAGAATCCCGACGGCAGGCTGAGCACCGAGGAGATGGACTTCGTCATCGGCGGCATCTACCGGAACAACACGGCCGACACCGGCACGTACGTCCCGCCGATGATGGCGCCGTCCAACCAGATCTACGTCACCCCGGACGGCGCGACGCGTCTCGACGGCAAGAAGGTCGGCGCCGACGGAGGCGTGATCAAGGAGGCCACCTTCACGCTGCGCGACCCGGGCGACCTGGGCAGGCTGAAGCAGGACGCCGAGGCGGCCGGCGCGGACCTCGAGATCTTCCCGCTGACGGTCAACGACAAGCAGTACAAGACCCTGGTCGGCCCGATCAACAAGACGGCCGACTTCGCGTCCGTCACGGTCTGGCTGGTCGCGATCGCGGGCACGGTCATCCTCGCCCTGATCATCGCCTCCAACCTGCGCGAGCGCCGCAAGGAGATGGGTGTGCTGCTCTCGCTCGGCGAGAAGAAGCCCAAGCTGCTCGGACAGCACCTGGTCGAGGTGGTGGCCTGTGCGGTCCTCGCGATCGGGTTCGCCGCGGGGGCGAGCCAGTTCCTGTCCCAGGCGATCGGTGACCAGTTGCTTTCGGGTGAGGTCTCCACCGCGAACGAACAGGCCGCGAACGAGGCCAACAAGCCCGATCCCTCCGATCCGACGGGCGGCGCGAACAGGAGCGACGAGCCGGAGGTCAAGCCGATCGACTCGATGGACATCCGGACGGGCCCGGCCGACATCGCCAAGGTCGGCGTCACCGGCCTCGGTATCGCGGCCCTCGCGACCCTCGTCCCCGGCGCACGCGTCCTGCGGCTCAACCCGCGCGACATCCTCACGAAGGGCGACTGACGTGGACACCACCACCTCCCCGGTCCTCGAACTGAAGGGCCTGACCCGCTCGTACGAGAGCGGCAACCGTCGCCGCACCGTCCTCAAGGGCGTCGACCACGCCTTCGAGGCGGGCCGTATGTACGCGATCGTCGGCCCCTCCGGCAGCGGCAAGTCCACGCTGCTCTCGCTCGCGAGCGGCCTCGACTCCCCGACGGCGGGCACGGTCCGCTTCCGCGGCGAGGACATCGCGTCGCTGGGCCTGGGCCGCTACCGCAACCGGCATGCGGCGACCGTCTTCCAGTCGCTGAACCTGCTCACGTACATGACGGCCGTCCAGAACATCACCTCCGCCATGGAGATCACCGGCGTCAAAGGCCCGCGCAAGAAGCGCGCCGTCGAACTCCTCGACCTCCTGGGTGTGGAGAGGCAGGACCAGAACCGCCGCACGCTGCAGCTCTCCGGCGGCCAGCAGCAGCGCGTGGCCATCGCCCGCGCGCTGGCCTGCGAGGTCGATGTCCTGTTCGCCGACGAACCGACGGGCGCGCTCGATCAGGAGACGGCCGCCGGGATCATCGAGGTCTTCCAGAAGCTCGCCCACGACGAGGGCAAGTGCGTGATCGTCGTGACTCACTCACGGGAGGTCGCTCAGGCCAGCGATGAAGTACTCCAGCTCAAGCGCGGCCGCCTGGCCTAGGTCTGCAGCGCTCTGACCTCTGGCTTCGGGGCTCACCTGATCTGACCCGGTTCTACGGTCAGCGGATCGCGTGGAGCCACCTACCTGCACCAATTCCCCGACAGGGCAGGCCGGATGGTGCTCGACGGGGTCATGGACCCCACCCATACGGCCTGCCGCTGAGCGCGGCTCCTAGGCCTGCGCGTACGGCGCCCCCAGATCCCACGCCTGGTACAGGGCATCCGCGAAGGCCGCCGCCAGCTTGTGCTCGCCGCTCGCGTTCGGGTGGGTGCCGTCGTAGGTGTCGTGATGGATCTCGTACGCGGCCGGGGGCGAGGCCAGCAGCAGCGGGGAGCGGTCCGTGTCGAGGTCGGCCACGGCCTTCGCGAGCAGCTCGTTGAAGCGGGCCACCTCGAGCGCGAAGTCCGGGTCGTCCTGGGCGCGGGTGTTGGGGATGACCGGCAGCAGGACGGCGGCCACGTTCGGGTTGGCGGCACGGGCCTCGGCGATGAAGGCGCGGGCGTTGGCCGCGGTCTTCTCGGCGTCGGTGTAGAAGCCCAGGTCGATCAGGCCGAGCGAGACCAGGAGCAGATCCGCGCGGGCGGCCCGTACGGTCTCGCCGATCAGCGGGACCATGTGCTGCCAGCCCTCGCCCCAGCCCGCGAGGTGCTCCTGCGGGAAGTCCGGGTCCGCGTACTCGTACGAGACGGGGGCGTCGGCGGCCTTGTCGTACAACGCGGTCCGCGGGCCGACGATCTTGAACGGGGCGCCGTAGGAGGAGCGCAGATGCTGCCACATCCGGTAGCGCCAGGTGTGCTCGCCGGCGCTGCCGATGGTCATCGAGTCGCCGACGAAAAGGAGCCTGAGCATCCGGTCATCATCGCGGATCAGCAGATCCCCCGCGCTGTGAGGCTGCCCACGGTGGCCCACGGTCCGCCCGCCCGGCGCGCGCCACGGCGACGTACGGTGGCCCCATGCGTCTGCTTCTCGGTGCGGCGGTCACGGCCGCTGTGGTCCTGGGTCCGGTCTCCGCCGCGCGCGCCGACAACGAGGCCTTCACCCTGGACGACCCCCGGATCACCGAATCCAGCGGCCTGGTCGCCAGCAAGAAGCACCCGGGCGTCTACTGGACGCACAACGACAGCGACGACGGCTCGCACCTCTACGCCGTGGACAGCGACTCCGGCAGGACGGTCGCCCGCGTCACGATGCAGGGCGTCGGCCAGGCGCGGGACGTCGAGGGCATCTCGATCGGCCCCGACGGCGACCTGTATGTGGGCGATATCGGCGACAACCTCGGCGGCACCTGGGACCACGTGTGGATCTACCGGCTGCCCGAGCCGGACAAGCTCGGCGACCAGACCGTCAAGGCCACGCAGTACGACGTGACGTACGCCGACGGAGCCCGCGACGCCGAGGCGCTCATGGTGCATCCCAAGACGGGCCGGGTGTACATCGCCGACAAGAAGCGCGACAGCAACGGCGGTCTGTACGAGGGCCCGGCCGAGCTGCAGGCCGGGCGGAACAACGTCTTCCGGCGGATCGGCGATATCGACCTGTGGACCACGGACGGCGCCTTCTCGCCGAAGGGCGACAAGCTGGTGCTCCGCAGCTACTTCGGGGCGCAGGCGTACGACTGGAAGGACGGCCGGATCCAGGGCGACGGCGAGAGCGTGGACGTGCCCATGCAGCGGCAGGGCGAGTCGGTGGCGTACTCGCCCGACGGCCGGGCGCTGATGTACGGCAGTGAGGGCGCCGGCAGTGAGGTGGAGCCGGTCGAGGCGCCCGATGCGCCCAAGCCGCCCGAGGGCGGCGGCAGTTCGGGCTCGGACGGGGCAGCGGACTCCGGCGGCGAGGGCGGCTCGGACTCCGACTTCAAGACCGGCGCCCTCGCGCTCGCCGTCGTCGTCCTCGCCGTATTCGGCCTGAAGGGGCTGCTGCGCAAGAAGAGCTGATCACTCTGAAGGGGCCTCTGCGCACGAAGAGTTGATCACTCGTCTTCGCACGCGGAGGTCCGCCCCCCGCCGTCGCCGCTCGCGGCCCGCTCCTCCACCAGCGCCGCGAAACCGTCGACGAGGCGCCGCAGGCCGAACTCGAAGTGGTCGTACTCGTAGCTGAAGGTGTCCTCGGAGAGCGAGGCCATCTGCGGGAAGTCGCCGCTGAGCATGGCCCGTTCGAGGAAGGGCTGCTGGCTGCCCCAGAACTCCTCGTCGCTCATCCCGGTCTCCTGGGTGGCCTCGACGGTGTCGACCTCCATGCGGATGTGACCGGTCACCCAGTTCTGCACGGTCAGGATCACGGAGAGCAGCTCGGGGTCGGACAGGCCCATGGTGCGCAGCGGGGCGATGACCACCTCGAAGCTGCGCATCGCACTGGGGCCGAGGACGGTGCGCCCGTGGTTGACCTTGAGCAGCCACGGGTGGGCGCGGTACAGAGCGGCGTGGCCGCGGGCCATGCCCTCGACGCACCCGCGCCAGGTTCCCGGGACCGCCTCCCCTTCGGGCACGGCCTCGCCCTGCACCTTGTCCAGCATCAGATCGAGAAGTTCGGCCTTGCCCGGTACGTACCGATAGAGCGACATCGTGCCGGTGCCGAGCTCCGTCGAGAGCCGGCGCATCGAGACCGCCGCGATCCCCTCGCGGTCCGCGAGCTCGATGGCCGCCTCGACGATCCTGTCGAGCGTCAGGGCCGGCTTCGGGCCGCGCGTGGCCCGCTCGCCCGTGCCCCACAACAGGTCGAGGCTGCGCCGGATGTCACCGCTGCCGCTCGTGGTCGTAGCGCTGTCCTTGCTGCTCATGGCCTCACCTTATGTCCTCGCGAGCTGTCTCCGACGGCAAAACTGGGTACGCCGTACTCGAATTAGGGTACGGTGTACTCAGATGGCTGGCGAGACCTCGGGAGGATCCAGTGGAAACCCATGCGGTGCGGGCGGAAGGCCTGCAGAAGAGGTACGGCGAGAAACGCGCCCTGGACGGCTTCGACCTGACCGTCCGCCGTGGCACCGTGCACGGACTGCTCGGGCCGAACGGCGCGGGCAAGACCACCGCGGTGCGCGCCCTGGCCACGCTGCTCAGGCTCGACGGCGGCCGGGCGCAGGTCGCGGGCGTCGACGTGGGCAAGGACCCCCGGGTCGTACGGGCGAAGATCGGGCTCGCGGGGCAGTACGCGGCGGTCGACGAGCTGCTCAGCGGGCGGCAGAACCTGGAGCTGTTCGGCCGTCTCTTCCATCTCGGCGGGCGGCGCGCGAAGCTGCGGGCGGATGAACTCCTGGAACAGTTCGACCTGGTGGAGGCCGCGGCCAAGAGCGTCGGCGACTACAGCGGCGGGATGCGCCGCCGCCTCGACCTCGCCGCGTCGATGATCCTCGCGCCCGAGGTGCTCTTCCTCGACGAGCCGACCACCGGACTCGACCCGCGCGGCCGCGGTGAAGTCTGGGAAGCGGTACGGGCGTTGGTCGACGGAGGCACGACCGTACTCCTGACCACGCAGTACCTGGACGAGGCCGACAAGCTGGCCTCCCGGATCACCGTGATCGACCAGGGCCGGGCGATCGCCGACGACACCCCCGCCGAACTCAAGAACACGGTCGGCGGCGACCGGATCGAGGTCGTCGTCGCCGACGATTCGGACATCGTCCCCGCGCTCGCCGTCGTGGCCCGGGTCTGCGAGGGCGAACCGTCCGTGGACCGCGCGGAGCGCCGTATCCACGCGGCCGTCGCCGACCGCGTGGCGGCGCTCACCGAAGTGGCAAGGACCTTGCAGGACCAGGCAGTTCAGGTCGAGGACATCGGACTGCGCCGTCCGAGCCTCGACGACGTGTTCCTCACGCTGACCGGCCACACCACCCAGGCCTCCGCGGAATCCGGGGAACCCGCGCCGTCCGCACGACAGGAGGTCCCGGCATGAGCGTCCAACCGACAGCCGAGCGCATGCCCGTCGACCTGAGTGTGGACTCCGGCGACGAACGCCGCCTGTACTGGGCGCTCGCCGACAGCTTCAACGTCGCCCGCCGCTTCCTCACCCACTACCGCAACAAACCCTCGTACATCCTGTGGCAGCTGGGCTTCCCGATCATCTCGGTGCTGCTCTACGGCTATGTCTTCAGCGGCGCGATGAAGGCACCGGGAGGCGAGGGAGGCAGTGACGCCTACCGGGACTTCCTGATGGCCGGCATGTTCGTGATGACCATGGCCTTCGGCTTCATGAACACCGCGACCGGCGTGGTCTACGACGCCACCAAGGGCGTCATCGACCGCTTCCGTTCCATGCCGATGGCCCCGTCCGCGGTGGTCACCGGGCGCGGTCTCACCGACATCATCGTGGCCTGCGCCGAGTTGACGATCCTCGCGCTCACCGCGCTCGCGATGGGCTGGCGCGCGCACGGCTCGTTCGGCGAGACCGTCGCCGGGTTCGCGCTCCTTGTGCTGCTGCGCTTCAGCCTGATCTGGGTGGGCGTCTGGCTCGGGCTGCTCGTGCCGTCCCCGGAGGCGGCCGGCGGGCTCTATGCGGTGGTCTTCCCGCTGACGATGGTCTCCAGCATCTTCGTGCCCACCTCGTCGATGCCGGGCTGGCTGGGCACGGTCGCCGCATGGAACCCGATCTCCTCGACGGGCACGGCGGTCCGTGAACTCTTCGGCAACCCCGTGGGCGCGGACGGCAGTTGGATCGAGCAGAACGCGCTCCTGATGGCCGTCGTCTGGCCACTGGTGGTCACGGCGGTGTTCCTGCCGCTGGCGGTACGCCGCTTCCAGAGGCTCAGCCGCTGAGATCTGTCGGGTACGAGTAAGGGGCGCCCTTCCGGTGAAGGGCGCCCCTGTTCCTGCCTGCATCCGAACTTCGTTCGGATCTCCTCAAGCGCCGGAGGGGCTGGATTCCCCCGTCAGATGGGCGAAGACCACGACGTTCGAGTCCCAGTGGCGGTCCTTGGTGAGGTCACCGCCGCAGGTGATCAGGCGGAGTTCCGCCTTGTCCGTCTTCCCGTAGACCTTCTGGGTCGGGAAGTCGGACTTCTTGTACGTCTCGACGTCGTCGACCTTGAAGACGGCCGTCGTGCCGTCCTCGCGGCGGATGTCGATCTCCTGGTCCTTCTTGAGGTCCTTGAGGTTGTAGAAGACCGCCTTCTCGACCTGGGGTGTGTCCATGTGGCCGGCGATCGCCGCCGCACCCTTCTCACCCGGGGTCGGGCCCTCCTTGTACCAACTGGCGTCCATCGGCTTGTCGAACGGCGGCGTCTGCATCGCGCCACTGCCGTCCAGACCGACGGTGTCCAGGTTCGCGTCCACCTTGATCGAGGGGATCGTGAGGTGGTCGGGGACGGAGGGCTGCAGTACGGACGCGGATGTCACCTGCGCGGCGTTCCCCGCGCTCCGCGCCGAGTCCTTCGCCTGGGAGGAGCAGCCCGCGGCGGTGGCGACGGAGACCGCCGCCACCACCGCGAGCGTGGCCGCTCGGACGCGGCGGCCGCGTATCTCAGACATCGGCCGGGGCCATACCGGTGTTCACGGAGCCCTGCGGGGTCTTGTGGTCCGAGGGCTTGAGCGGCTTGACGGCGCCGCTCTTCGTCACGGTGAACACGGTCTTGGAACCGGTGCTGGAGTTGACGTCGTACCGGCCGAGCTGCACGTTGGCGACGGTCGCGGTGCCGTGCCACTTGCCGTCCTTGCCCAGGGTCAGGGAGACCTTGCCGAAGGCCTTGGAGTCCACCGAGACGTTGCTCTTCGGGTTGATGGACGGGGCGTCCACGGTGAGGGCGATCCTGTCGCCCGTCTTGCCGCTGCCCGGGGTCACCGAGAGGGTGGACTTGCCGGGCTGCGGGGTCGGGTTCTCGCTGCCCTGGACGCCGAACTTCGCGGAGTCCACGACCTTGCCGTCGAGCAGCGCGTCCACCCGGTAGTAGCCGGACTTAGCGGAGTCGGCGACGGTCGCGGTGCCGTGCCAGGTGCCCTCGTGCTGCGGGTCGCGCTCCAGCTTCACGGTGCCGCCGAAGGCGTCGGACTTCACGGTGGCGACGGAGTCCGAACCGGCGTCCTTGACGGTCACGGAGACCTTGTCGCCGACCTTGCCCCCGTCGGTGGACAGCGACAGCGAGGCCTTGGACGGGTCGGGCTTGGGCTTCGCGCCGTCGGTGTTGACCAGGAAGGTGGCGGAGCCCTGCGCTCCGGTGTCGCCGTAGTCGGCGGTCACCTTCAGGTGGGCGGTCCCGATGCCGTAGCCGGACTTGACCGTGCCGGTGCCCTCGTACGTGCCGCTGCCGACCTTCTTGACGGAGATGCCGCCGAGCGCGTCGGAGGAGCCGCTGACCTTCGCGTCGCCGGACGTCTCGACCTGGAAGCGGACCTGCTCGCCGGCCTTGTAGCCGGTCGGGTCCTTCGGCGTGGAGACAACCGCGACCTCGGCCTTGGCCTTGTCCGACGAGTCGCTCTTCGCGGCGTTGTCCTTCGCGCCGGGCGTCGCGGACGCGGAAGCCGACGGCGACGGCGAGGCGTCCGCGGCGAAAGCAGTCGCCGGGGCCGCGATGGGCATCGAGGCGACTACGGCGATCGCCGAGACGGTGAGTGCCTTACGCATGAGTGAACCTCCTTGCAGGGCCGGGGATTTGTTCCCCGGTGCACTGTCTATGAGGTTCATCCTGAGCATGCGGTTTCCCGCTCGCACCTCCGTGACCAGGGGCCTTCGCCGAAAGTCCCCTGGTCCATCAGGCCGTTCAACTGCGGGCTTTCCCGAACTCTTGGGTCGCGCTTTGCCCGGGTATTAGGGACCAAAGTCCCGGGCTTTGAATACGTCCCGCATAAGCGCCGTTAGAGAGCCTTGATGAATGCAACACGACCGCAACAAAGGGAAAGGGGTGGCGCCATACGCGTGGGGCCCCTCTCCCCCCCGCGGGGTGT
>NZ_JAEIMH010000034.1:18007-89931 GCF_016464295.1 Streptomyces sp. N35
TGGCCGACGCATTGCGCGTCGGCCCTTTCCACTGAGTGCGAGGTTCGGTCGTTCGGTTACAGCTTCTCGATCACGTAGTCGATGCAGGCCGTCAGCGCCTGCACGTCCGCCGGGTCGATCGCCGGGAACATCGCGATCCGCAGCTGGTTGCGGCCCAGCTTGCGGTACGGCTCGGTGTCGACGATCCCGTTGGCGCGCAGCACCTTGGCGACCGCGGCCGCGTCCACGTCGTCGTCGAAGTCGATCGTGCCGATGACCTGCGAGCGCTTGGCCGCGTCGGTGACGAACGGGGTGGCGTGCTTGGACTCCTCGGCCCAGCCGTACAGGCGGTCCGAGCTGTCCTTCGTGCGCGCGGTCGACCAGGCGAGACCGCCCTGCCCGTTGATCCAGTCCAGCTGCTCGGCGAGCAGGAAGAGCGTGGAGAGGGCGGGCGTGTTGTACGTCTGGTTCTTGCGGGAGTTGTCGATCGCCGTGGGCAGCGAGAAGAACTCCGGGACGTGGCGGCCCGAGGCGTGGATCCGCTCGGCGCGCTCGATCGCGGCGGGCGAGAACACGCCGATCCACAGGCCGCCGTCGGAGGCGAAGGACTTCTGCGGGGCGAAGTAGTAGACGTCGGTCTCGGTGATGTCCACCGGGAGACCGCCGGCGCCGGACGTGGCGTCCACCAGGACGAGTGAACCCTCGTCGGCGCCCGCGACCCGCTTGATCGGGGCGGCCACACCGGTCGAGGTCTCGTTGTGCGTGTACGCGTACACGTCCACGCCCGCCTCGGCCTGCGGCTGAGGGTGCGTACCGGGCTCGGAGGCGATCACGGTGGGCTCGGCCAGCCAGGGCGCGAGCTTCGCGGCCTTGGCGAACTTGGAGGAGAACTCACCGAAGTTCAGGTGCTGGGACTTGGTGTCGATGAGCCCGTGGGTCGCGACGTCCCAGAACGCGGTGGAGCCGCCGTTGCCGAGGATGACCTCGTAGCCCTCGGGGAGCTGGAACAGGTCGCTCACGCCGTCGCGCACCCGGCCGACCAGGTTCTTCACCGGGGCCTGGCGATGGGAGGTGCCGAGCAGGGAGGTGCCGGTGGCGGCCAGAGCGTCGAGCGCTTCCGTACGCACCTTGGAGGGGCCCGCGCCGAAACGGCCGTCGGCGGGCTTGATGTCATTCGGGATCTGGATCTCAGCCACGGCGCGAGCCTAGCGGCATCTTTGTCGGCGTTGTCGGCTGGTCCATCCCGCGAGATGGGCGTTGCGGCCTGCGGCCGATGTTGCTCCGCCGCTCCGGCGGCGGGTGGTTGTTCCGGGGGCTGACGCCCCCAGGCCCCCGCCTTACAGCGACGCGGACCTCGCCTGCGTCCGTACCGCACCCATGCTCGCCGCGATCACCAGCGCGATGGCGATCGCGTCCGTGAGCGACAGGCCCTGGTGGAGGACGAAGAAGCCCGCCGCCGTCGCGATCGCCGGCTCCAGGCTCATCATGATCGCGAACGTGGAGGCGGGCAGGCGCCGCAGCGCGAACAGTTCGAGCGTGTACGGCAGCACGGAGGACAGCAGCGCCACACCCAGACCGAGCAGCATCGTGCTCGGCACGAGCAGCTTCGAGCCGGCCTCGGCGATCCCCAGCGGAAGGCTGAGCACGGCCGCGACGGCCATCGCGAGCGCGAGCCCGTCCACCGACGGGAAGCGCCGTCCGGTCTTCGAGCTGAAGACGATGTACGCCGCCCACATCGCGCCCGCCGCGAGCGCGAACGCCGCGCCGACGAGATCGAGCGAGCCGAGGCCGCCCGCGCCGCCGAGCAGGAACACACCGATCAGCGCGAGCCCCGCCCACACCGCGTTGACCGCGCGGCGCGCGGCGATCACGGAGAGGGCCAGCGGTCCGAGGACCTCGAGGGTGACCGCGATGCCGAGCGGGATCCGGTCCGCCGCCTGGTAGAACAGCGTGTTCATCGCGCCCATCGCGAGCCCGAACGCGAACACCGTGCCCCAGTCGGCGCGCGTGTACCCGCGCACCTTGGGGCGGCAGACGATGAGCAGGACGAGCGCGGAGGCGACGAGCCGCAGCGTGACCACACCGATCGCGCCGGCGCGCGGCATCAGCATCACCGCGATAGCCGCGCCGAACTGCACCGAGAACCCGGCCGCGAGCACCAGACCGATGGCACCGACCGAGCCCTGACCGCCCCGCCTGCGGAGCCGGCCGAGCGCACCGACCGCCTCGGGTTCGGTGACGGCGGCCCCGGCGGCGACTGCGCGGTCGGCGACCTGGGCCCCGGTCCCCGGGTGTGCGGTCACGGTGCGGCTCCCTGTGTCTGTGCGGTGTGGTGGCCTCTACTGGACCTTCGGTGCATCATCCTAAACCGATGCGTCCAATGTACTGCACTACGTCAGGCCCATAACCCCACTTTGCAGCTGACGGAAGCCGAATCTCAAGTCCGTTTCGGCTCCGGCGTCTCGTCCAGGCCGCGGGCCAGCACCTCTGCCAGATGCCAACCCCGTTGTCCCGCCAGCTGTTCCAGCTGTGTACGGCAGGAGTAGCCGTCGGCGAGCAGTACCGCGTCGGCCGGGGCCTCCCGTACGGCGGGCAGCAGCTGGTCCTCGGCGCAGGCCGTGGACACCTCGTGGTGGCCGGGCTCGAACCCGAAGTTCCCCGCGAGCCCGCAGCAGCCGCCGCTCAGCTCGCCCGTGAGCCCGGCCCGCCCGCGCAGCTCCTTGTCCGCCTGCTCGCCGAGGACCGCGTGCTGATGGCAGTGCGTCTGTCCCACGGCCGGGCGGTCGAGCCGCGGGGGCGTCCAGCCGGGGGCGAGTTCGGCGAGGGCCTCGGCGAAGGTGCGGACGGCCGCGGCGAGGCGGTGGGCGCGCGGGTCGTCACCGAGGAGTTCCGGGAGATCGGATTTGAGCGCGGCGGCGCAGCTGGGCTCGAGGACGACGAGCGGCCGGTCCAGCGGGACGCGGTCCAGCGTGCGGCGCAGGATCGTGCGGGCCTGGTCGAGCTGCCCGGTCGAGAGGTACGTGAGCCCGCAGCAGACTCCTTCGGGCGGCAGCGCGACACCGAGCCCGGCGTCCTCGAGCACGCGGACGGCCGCCTCGCCGACGGCAGGGGAGAGGTGGTTGGTGAAGGTGTCGGGCCAGAGCGTGACGGTGGGGGTCCCGCTCTGCGGCCGCTTGGCGAACCAGCGGCGGAAGGTGCGGGGTGCCAGGCGCGGGATGTCGCGCTCCGGTGCGATCCCGCCGATCCGTTTGGCGAGCGCGGCGAGCGGCCGCACGGAAGCGGCGGCGTTCACCACGCGGGCGAAGGGCGCGGCGATCCGCAGCCACCTGGGCAGCCGCCCGAGCGTGTAGTGGGCACGGGGCCGCCGGCGCCCGGCATAGTGCTGATGCAGGAACTCGCTCTTGTACGTGGCCATGTCCACCCCGACCGGGCAGTCGGAGCGGCAGCCCTTGCAGGACAGACACAGATCGAGCGCGTCGCGCACCTCTTCGCTCCGCCACCCGTCGGTGATCACCTCGCCGGCGAGCATCTCGTGAAGGAGCCGGGCGCGGCCGCGCGTGGAGTGCTCCTCGGCGCCGGTGGCACGGAAGGAGGGGCACATGACGGTTTCCGAACCGGCCGTCGTATTACGGCACTTGGCGACCCCGACACACCTGCGTACCGCCGCCGAGAAGTCCCCGCCGTCGTGCGGATAGCCGAACGCGACCGGCACCGGCTCACGCGGCAGCGGCGCGAAACGCAGATTGGTGTCCAGCGGGTCCGGGCGCACCAGCATCCCGGGGTTGAGCCCGTCGGCCGGATCCCACACGCCCTTGACCTGCTCGAAGACCCGTACCAACTCATCCCCGTACATCTTCGGCAGCAGCTCGGCCCGCGCCTGCCCGTCCCCGTGCTCCCCGGACAGCGACCCGCCGTGCGCGACGACCAGCTCGGCGAGCTCCTCCGAGAAGCGGCGGAAGCGGCCGATCCCCTGCGTGCTCAGCAGATCGAAGTCGATCCGCACATGGATGCAGCCGTCACCGAAGTGCCCGTACGGCGTGCCGCGCAGCCCGTGCTCGCCGAGCAGCACCCGGAACTCCCGCAGATACGGGCCCAGTCGCGCGGGCGGCACGGCGCAGTCCTCCCAGCCGGGCCAGGCCTCCGACCCGTCGGGCATCCGGGTCGCGGTGCCGGAGGCGTCCTCGCGGATCCGCCACAGGGCGCGCTGCCCGGCCGGATCGGTCACGATGCTCGCGTCCAGGGCCCCGGCGGCCCGCACGATCCGCTCGCCGTGCGCCCGCGCCTCGGCCGGACTCGCGCCCCCGGTCTCGACGAACAACCACGCGGCCCCCTTGGGGAGTTGCCGCTTCGGCCCGGGTACGAGATCGGCGGACATGCCCTCCACGGTCAGCGGCCCGTGGGCGAGGAGCCCGGGCGCGGCCTCGGCGGCGGCGCTCTCGTCGGCGTATCCGAGCACGGCGAGGGCCCGCGCACCGGGCGCCTCGACCAGCTTGACCGTCGCCTCGGTGAGCACGCCGAGCGTGCCCTCGCTGCCGCAGAAGGCGCGCGCGTGGTCGACGCCGTTCTCGGGGAGCAGGGCGTCGAGTGCGTATCCGGAGATGCGGCGTGGCAGGTCCGGGAACCCGGTCCGCAGCAGGGCGAGTCGGGCGTCGACGAGCGGGCGCAACCCTTGGGGCGCACCGTCCCAGCCCTGCCCCAGGGTGAAGGCCTCCCCGCCGTACGAGAGGACCTCGAGCGCCTTGGTGTTGTCGGCGGTCGTGCCCCAGGCCACGGAGTGGGAGCCGCAGGAGTTGTTCCCGATCATCCCGCCGAGCGTGCAGCGGCTGTGGGTGGACGGGTCGGGCCCGAAGGTGAGCCCGTGCCGTCCGGCCTCGCCGCGCAGCCGGTCCAGAATGACCCCGGGCTGGACGACGGCCTCACGCGCCTCGGGGTCGAGGCGGACGATCCGGTCCATGTGCCGGGTGAAGTCGAGCACCACCCCGACCCCCGTGGCCTGCCCGGCGATCGAGGTCCCGGCCCCGCGCGCCACGACCGGCACCTGCCGTTCCCTGCACACCTCGAGCGTGGCCTCGACGTCGGCGGCATCCCGCGGCGCCACGACCCCGACGGGCACCCGCCGATAGTTGGACGCGTCCATCGTGAACAACGCCCGCTGCCCGGCTGTGAACTCGATGTCCCCTCGGACGACTGCGCCCAGCGCCTGCTGAAGCTCCCGGCTGTCCGGCTTCCGGCTGCCCAACTCCTGCATGTCCATGGGGTCCAGGGTGCCCGGGGCGTGCGGCGGTATACGTGGGGGCTCGCGGGTGGGGCGGTTGCTACGGCGTTCGCGGTGGGGAAGGTCGCTACGACGTGGCACGCCTCGCCTTGCCGTCCTTTGGCTTGCCGTCCTGTGCCTTGCCGTCCTGCGGCTTCGCCGGGTCTTCGAGGTCCGCCAGCGTCTCCCGCAGCCACTTCGACTCGGCCTTGGTGGTGGCTCTGGCGACCGTCAGCACCCCGTGACGGAAGGGGTCGGCCAACTCCTCGGCGCTCAACGGGTGTTCACCGTCGTAGAAGAAGCTCGTGGGCTCCTCCAGGAACGTCAGGCGGCGGCGCAGGACGGCAGCCTGGGCGGCCGGGTCGTCGAGGTGGCGCAGAAAGCTGAGGAGGGTGAACCAGCGGTTCTCGTCCGTCACCTCGGGGCCCTCGGCCTCGGCGAGGCGGCGCAGCAGCTCCCGCCTGCCCGACTCGGTGAGGCTGAGGACGTGGCGAGGCGCGGCGGCCGGACCCTGCTGGGTCTCGCGCGCCAGGAGCCCGGCCTTCTCCAGGCGCTTGATCGCCGGATACAGCGTCGACTCCCCGACCGGGCGCACGTGCCCCGTGAGCGCCGTGATGCGTTTGCGCAGCTCATAGCCGTGCAGCGGGGCGTCGTAGAGAAAACCGAGGATCGAGAGCTCCAGCATGCGGCCATTCTCCCGTACGCGCTCTCCCGTGTCGGAGTACCTCGTTGACGTAGTACTACGACACCGAGGTATGGTCTGCTTTCCGGAGGCGGAGAGCTCCGGGTTCTGGAGGCGGGAGAGCTCCGCGTTCCGGAGGTGGACGGCGGAGAAGGGGGCGCGTGATGCGGCAGGTCCGATTCGATACGCGGGGCAGCATGATCCGGTGGACCGAGGCCGACGGGGGCGGGCCGGCCGGGGAGCGCGGCGGGCCGCCCCTCGTGTTCGTGCACGGCCTGGGCGCGTCCTCTGCCGTCTACCACGCCCATGTCGCCGCCCGCCCCGAACTCACCGGCCGCCGCGCGCTCTTCGTCGACCTGCCCGGGCACGGCATCAGCGACCGGCCCGCCGACTTCGCGTACACACTGGAGGAGCACGCGGACGCACTGGCCGCCGTGCTCGACGAGGCGGACGTGCGGGCCGGTGTCATCGCGGGGCACAGCATGGGTGGTGCGGTCGCCATCGTCCTGGCCCACCGCAGGCCCGAGCTGGTGGGGCGGCTGGTGGTCACCGAGGGCAACCTCGATCCCTATCCCGAGGCCGGGACGGGCAGCAGTGGGATCTCCTCGTACGCGGAGGAGGAGTTCGTGCGCGGAGGCGGCTTCGCGCGGGTCCTTGACCGGGTGGGCCCGGTATGGGCCGCGACCATGCGGCTGGCCGATCCGCTCGCGCTGCATCGTTCGGCCACGCAGCTGGTGCGGGGCAGCCGGCCGGTGATGCGCGAGATGTTCGAGCAGGCCGCCATGGAGCGGGTCTATCTCCAGGGCGAGTTGAGCGGCGAACTGAGCGGACGGAAGGCTCTGGAGGCCGCCGGAGTGGACGTCCGCACCGTGCCGGGAGCCGGGCACAACGTCATGTTCGACAACCCGGCGGCGTTCGCGCGGGCGGTGGCCGGGGTGTGAGGTGCGGCCTCACGGCCGGGCATCGCGGCCGGGTGGAGCGGCCGATACCGCTCCACCGCACCGGCCCACGGATCACCGCACCACGTCGAAGACCATCTTCTGGATGCCGTTGGCGTACGTCTCCTGCTCGACCAGCTTCAGCATCTGCTTGTCCTTGTCCGTGTCGCTGAACAGACGCTTGCCCGCGCCGAGCAGCACGGGGAAGACAAGGAGGTGGTAGCGGTCGATCAGGCCGGCGTCCGAGAGGTTGCGGCCCAGTTCGGTGCTGCCGTGCATGCTGATCGGGCCGCCCTCGGTCTCCTTCAGGGCGGCGACGTCCTCCAGGGAGCGCAGGATCGTCTGCTCGCCCCAGCCCTCGACCAGGTCCTCCTGCTTGAGGGTCGTCGAGACGATGTACTTCGGCAGCGTCTTGTACGTGGCGAACTCCTCCATGCCCGGCCACACGGGGCTGAACGCCTCATAGCTGGCCCGGCCGAAGAGCATCGCCCCGGCCTCCTCCTGCTCACGGCCCTTGATCTCGTATGCCTCGGGCAGGAACTCGATGTCCTTGAAGGTCCAGCCCGAGCTGCGGTGGCCGGGCTCGCCGCCCGGTGCCTCCATGACGCCGTCGAGGGAGACGAAAGAGGTGCTGATCAGGGTGCGCATTTCAAGATCTCCAGGGTTGGTGTTCGTTGATTACACACTGTCTGACCGTGGGCCACAGCGAAATTAATCGGTCCCCGGAGCGCAGATTTTCAAGCACGCGTGCTTGTTTCCTGTTCGGCCCGCTGCCATGCTCGCCGCACACACCGTCACACCGTCACACCGTCACAGCGTCATACCGACATCCCCCGAGGGGAGTGCGTGCCGTGTCCGAAGTCGTACGGGCAGTGCTCGACGATCTGCTCGAGGAAAGCCGTGAACTCGACGCCCTGGTCGGGGGGTTGAGCGACACGGACTGGGCGCGCGGCACGCCCGCCGAAGGCTGGAGCGTGGCGCATCAGATCGCCCATCTCGCGTGGACGGACCGCGCCGCGCTGATCGCCGTGACCGATGCCGAAGCCTTCGGGGCGGAGGTGGAGAAGGCGCTCGCCGCGCCCGACAGCTTCGTCGACGAGGGCGCCGAGGAGGGCGCGCGGGTCCCGCCCGCGGAGCTGCTCGCCGGCTGGCGGGCGGGCCGCGAACGGCTCCAGGAGGCGCTGCGGGCCGCTCCCGAAGGAGCCAAGTTCCCCTGGTACGGGCCGCCGATGAGCGTCGCGTCCATGGCGACCGGCCGGCTGATGGAGACCTGGGCGCACGGCCAGGACGTGGCCGACGCGCTGGGGGTGCTCCGGGTGCCCACGGCGCGGCTGCGCCATGTCGTACGGATCGGGGTGCGGGCCAGGGACTACTCCTTCCTGGTGCGGGGGATCGAGCCGCCGGGTGAGGAGTTCCGGGTCGAACTGAGTTCTCCTGACGGCGAGTTGTGGACCTACGGGCCGGATGACGCTGCTCAGCGCGTCACCGGTGACGCGTACGCCTTCTGCCTCCTGGTGACCCAGCGCGCCCACCGCCGTGACCTCGACGTCCGCGCCGAGGGCCCGGACGCCGACCGCTGGCTGGACATCGCACAGGCCTTCGCGGGGCCGCCCGGAAAGGGGCGGGCTCCCGCGGGAGGCGGCGAACGGTGACGCGCTCCCCCCTCCGTATAGCCAACGCGTCCGGCTTCTACGGCGACCGCCACGACGCACTGCGCGAGATGCTCACCGGCGGCCCGGTCGATGTCGTCACCGGCGACTACCTCGCCGAGCTGACCATGCTGATCCTCGGCCGGGACCTGATGAAGGACCCGTCGGCGGGGTACGCCAAGACCTTTCTGCGGCAGCTCGAGGAGTGTCTCGGACTCGCCCGGGAGCAGGGCACGAAGATCGTGGTCAACCCGGGCGGACTCAATCCGGCCGGACTGGCTTCGCGCGTACGGGAGTTGGCGGCCCGGCTCGGCATCGACACCCGCGTCGCCCACGTCGAGGGCGACGATCTGCGCGCCCGGCCGGGCTGGGGCGAGGGCGTGCTCACCGCCAACGCGTACCTCGGCGGACAGGGGATCACCGCCTGTCTGCGGGCCGGCGCGGACGTGGTCGTCACCGGTCGCGTGACGGACGCGGCGCTGGTCACCGGGCCCGCCGCCTGGTGGTTCGACTGGAGCGCCGAGGACCACGACGCGCTCGCGGGCGCCGTCGTCGCCGGGCACGTCCTGGAGTGCGGGGCGCAGGCGACCGGCGGCAACTACGCCTTCTTCGGCGAGCACGACCCGCGCACGATGCTCCGGCCCGGCTTCCCGCTCGCCGAGGTGCACGCGGACGGCAGCAGCGTCATCACCAAGCACCCGGGCACGGGCGGCGTCGTCGACCTCGGCACCGTCACCGCTCAACTCCTGTACGAGACCGGCCCGGTGCGCTATGCGGGCCCGGACGTCACCGCCCGCCTCGACTCCGTACGGCTCGCGCAGGACGGTCCTGACCGGGTGCGGATCGAGGGCGTACGGGGGGAGGCGCCGCCGCCCACGCTCAAGGTGGGGCTGTGCAGGGTCGGCGGACACCGGGGCCAGGTCGAATTCGTACTGACCGGACTCGACATCGAGGCGAAAGCCGCTTACGTGCAGGCGCAGTTGGAGGACGCCCTCTCGCGGGGCAAGCAGCGCCCGCGGGAAGTCCGCTGGGAGCTGGTGCGCACCGACCGGCCCGACGCCGACACCCAGGAGACGGCGAGTGCGCTGCTGCGCCTGGTCGTACGGGACGCCGATCCGGAGCTGGTGGGGCGACGGCTCAGCGGGGCGGCGGTGGAGCTGGGTCTGTCCGGCTATCCGGGGTTCACGCTCACCGCACCGCCCGGACGCGGTGCGCCGTACGGGGTGTTCGAGGCCGCGTACGTTCCGCAGGGCGAGGTCGAGCAGGTGGCCGTACTGCCGGAGGGGACGCGACAAAAAGTCCCCCTGCCAGGGGTGACCAGGGCGCTCGAACCGGTACAACCTCCGCATTTGCCACCGCCGTTGCTTCATCAGGGGACCCGCCGTGCACCGCTCGGCCTGATCGCCGGCGCACGCAGCGGCGACAAGGGCGGGGACGCGAATGTCGGGGTGTGGGTGCGCTCGGATGCCGCGTGGCGGTGGCTGGCGCATGAGCTGACCGTCGAACGGCTCGCCCAACTCCTGCCGGAGACCGAGGGGTTGACCGTCACCCGGCACCTGCTGCCCGAGCTGCGCGCCCTGAACTTCGTGATCGAGGGCCTGCTCGGCGAGGGCGTCGCGTCCCGGCACCGCTTCGACCCGCAGGCCAAGGGGCTGGGGGAGTGGCTGCGGTCGCGGCATGTGGAGATACCGGAGGTGTTGCTGTGAGCCTGCCGCTTCCCCGCCGGACAGTCCCCTCCCTCCCGGGGGCCGAAGCCCTTTCCAGGCTATCCACACCACCACCCCCCTCGCCCCCGCCTGTGGATAACGCCGATACCAGCGGAGAACCCCGATGACCCTCTTGTCCACAGCCCTTGACACCGCATCCCCCGACTACACAGCCCACCGCACCGCCATGCTCGCCAAACTCGACGAGCTCGCCGCCGAGCACGCCAAGGCCCTCGCGGGCGGTGGCGAGAAGTACACCGAACGGCACCGCAAGCGCGGCAAGTTGCTCGCACGCGAGCGGATCGAGCTGCTTGTCGACCCCGACACCCCGTTCCTGGAGCTGTCGCCGCTCGCGGCCTGGGGCAGCGACTACCCCGTGGGTGCCTCGATGGTCACCGGGATCGGGTTCGTCGAGGGCGTCGAGTGCCTGATCACGGCCAACGACCCGACGGTACGCGGTGGCGCGTCCAACCCCTGGACCCTGAAGAAGGCCTTCCGCGCCCACGAGATCGGCCACGCCAACCGCCTCCCGTCGATCCACCTCGTGGAATCGGGCGGCGCGGATCTCCCCTCCCAGAAGGAGATCTTCATCCCGGGCGGCGCCCTGTTCAAACACCTCACCCAGTCCTCCGCGGCCGGCATCCCGACCGTCGCGGTCGTCTTCGGCAACTCCACCGCCGGCGGTGCGTACGTCCCCGGCATGTGCGACCACGTGATCATGGTCAAGGAACGCGCCAAGGTCTTCCTCGGCGGACCGCCCCTGGTCAAGATGGCCACCGGTGAGGAGTCGGGCGACGAGGAACTCGGCGGCGCCGAGATGCACGCCCGTACGTCCGGACTCGCCGACTACCTCGCGGCCGACGAGCACGACGCGCTCCGGCAGGCGCGGCGCGTGGTCTCCCGGCTCAACTGGCGCAAGGCGTACGAGAATCCGGGCCCCGCCGAGCCGCCGAAGTACGACGAGGACGAACTTCTGGGCATCGTCCCCGGCGACCTCAAGATCCCCTTCGATCCGCGCGAGGTCATCGCCAGGGTCGTCGACGGCTCGGACTTCGACGAGTTCAAGCCGCTGTACGGGCCGTCGTTGGTCACCGGCTGGGCGTCCCTGCACGGTTATCCGGTCGGCGTCCTGGCCAACGCGCAGGGCGTGCTCTTCTCCGCGGAGTCCCAGAAGGCGGCCCAGTTCATCCAGCTCGCCAACCAGCGGGACATCCCGCTGCTCTTCCTGCACAACACCACCGGCTACATGGTCGGCAAGGAGTACGAGCAGGGCGGGATCATCAAACACGGCGCGATGATGATCAACGCGGTGTCCAATTCACGGGTCCCGCATCTGTCCGTCCTGATGGGCGCGTCGTACGGCGCCGGGCACTACGGGATGTGCGGGCGGGCGTACGACCCGCGCTTCCTCTTCGCCTGGCCCAGCTCCAAGTCCGCCGTCATGGGCCCGCAGCAGCTCGCGGGCGTCCTGTCGATCGTGGCCCGCCAGTCGGCCGCCGCCAAGGGGCTGCCATACGACGACGAGGCCGACGCGGCGCTGCGGGCGATGGTGGAGCAGCAGATCGAGTCCGAGTCCCTGCCGATGTTCCTGTCCGGGCGGCTCTACGACGACGGCGTCATCGACCCGCGCGATACGCGCACGGTCCTCGGCCTGTGCCTGTCGGTGATCCACAACGCGCCTTACGAGGGCGCGCGTGGCGGTTTCGGCGTCTTCCGGATGTGAGTGGGGTTGAAGTTCACGTGATCACTTCTGTTCTTGTGGCCAACCGGGGAGAGATCGCCTGCCGGATCTTCCGGACCTGCCGCGAACTGGGCATCGCGACGGTCGCGGTGTATGCGGATCCGGACGCGTCCGCGCTCCACGTACGCGAGGCCGACGCGGCCGTACGGCTCCCGGGCGCGACGCCCGCCGAGACGTATCTGCGCGGTGAGCTGATCGTCAAGGCGGCGCTCGCGGCCGGGGCGGACGCCGTGCATCCCGGGTACGGATTTCTCTCCGAGAACGCCGAGTTCGCACGGGCCGTGCAGGCTGCGGGCCTGGTGTGGATCGGGCCGCCACCGGAGGCCATCGAGGCGATGGCGTCGAAGACGCGCGCGAAGTCCTTGATGGGCATCGAACCGCTCACGGAGGTCACGGCGGACGCTCTGCCGGTGCTCGTGAAGGCCGCCGCGGGCGGCGGCGGACGCGGTATGCGGGTGGTGCGCGAACTCGCCGTACTGGAAGAGGAGTTGACGGCCGCGCGCGCCGAGGCGCTGAGCGCCTTCGGGGACGGTGAGGTCTTCGTCGAGCCGTATGTCGAGGGCGGGCGGCACGTCGAGGTGCAGATCCTCGCCGACACGCACGGGACGGTGTGGGCGCTGGGGACGCGGGACTGTTCGCTGCAGCGCCGGCATCAGAAGGTGATCGAGGAGGCGCCCGCGCCCGGGCTGTCCCCCGCGCTGGACGCGGACATCCGCTCCTCGGCCGTACGGGCCGCGCGGGCCGTGTCCTATGTGGGCGCCGGCACGGTGGAGTTCCTCGTCGCCGGCGACCGGGCGCACTTCCTCGAGATGAACACGCGGCTGCAGGTCGAACACCCTGTGACCGAGGCGGTGTTCGGGGTGGATCTCGTCGAGCTGCAGCTGCGGGTCGCGGAGGGCGAGGCGCTGGATCCGGAGCCGCCCGGGCCGCGGGGGCACGCGGTGGAGGCCCGCCTCTACGCGGAGGACCCGTCCGCCGCCTGGGCCCCGCAGGCCGGCACCCTGCACCTTCTCGGCTTCCCTTCAGGGGTACGGGTGGACACGGGCTTCGCGTCGGGGGATGAGGTCGGGGTGCGTTACGACCCCATGGTGGCCAAGGTCGTGGCGTGGGCGCCCACGCGTTCTTCGGCGGTTCGGCGGTTGGCCGGGGCGCTGGGGCGGACGCGGGTCCACGGGGTCGTGACCAACCGGGACCTCCTCGTCCGTGCCCTCGGGCACGAGGAGTTCGCGTCCGGCCGCATGGACACCGGGTTCTTCGACCGTCACCTGTCGTCGCTGGTCGCGGGCGACGCTCCGGTGGCGGAGGTGTACGCGGCCGCGGCTGCCGCGGTGGCGAGTTCTCTGCCTCGCACACCGGCCGGGCCGAGGTCCGGCGCCTACCGGAACCTTCCCTCCCAACCCCAGCTGAAGGTCTACGTCGGCGGCGACCGGCACGAGATCCGCTACCACCGCACCCGTACCGGATTCGAGCTCGTCGGCCTTCCCGAGGCGCGTGTCGTCGAGGCGCACGTGATCGAGGCACATGCGCACCGGGTGACGCTCGATGCGCACGCGCTCGATGCGCACGCGCACCGCGGGACGCTCGATGCGCACGCGCACCGCGGGACGCTCGATGCGCACGCGCACCGCGTGACGCTCGAAGTCGACGGCATGCGACGGGACTTCGAGATCCACGCGTACGAGGGCGGCGCCGTTCACGTCGACCACGGCACCCACACCTGGACCCTCGCCCCCCAGCCCCGGTTCCCGGAGCCCGAGCGCGCCCTCACCCCGGGGAGCCTGCTCGCTCCCATGCCCGGCACGGTCGTCCGGATCGCGGAAGGACTCGCCGAAGGGGATCAAGTCCATGCCGGACAGCCCCTCTTGTGGCTGGAGGCGATGAAGATGGAGCACCGGATCGCCGCCCCCGCCGACGGCATCCTCACCGCTCTGCACGTCACACCCGGCCGCCAGGTCGAGCCGGGCACCTTGCTCGCCGTCGTACACCCCGTACCGAACGAGGAGACCCCATGAGCGCCGCCGTCATAGAGACCGAAGAGCACAAGGCCCTGCGCGCCGCCGTCGCCGCGCTCGGCGTCCGCTACGGGCGGGAGTACCTCACCAAGGTCGTACGGGGCGGCGGCCACCCCGAGGAGCTCTGGGCCGAGGCCGCGAAGCTCGGATACCTCGGGGTCAACCTGCCCGAGGAGTACGGGGGAGGCGGCGGCGGGATCGCCGAACTGTCCATAGTCCTGGAGGAGCTGGGCGCCGCCGGGAGCCCTCTGCTCATGATGGTCGTGAGCCCCGCCATCTGCGGCACCGTGATCGCCCGCTTCGGCACCGAGGAGCAGAAGCGGCAGTGGCTGCCCGGTCTCGCGGACGGCACGAAGACCATGGCGTTCGGGATCACCGAGCCCGACGCCGGCTCCAACTCGCACCGGATCACCACCACCGCCCGCAGGGACGGCGACGACTGGATCCTCACCGGGCGCAAGGTGTTCATCTCCGGCGTCGACATCGCCGACGCCACCCTCATCGTCGGCCGCACCGAGGACGCGAGGACCGGGAAGCTCAAGCCCTGCCTCTTCATCGTCGCGCGGGACACC
Organism: Streptomyces sp. N35; assembly: GCF_016464295.1. Classification (NCBI taxonomy): domain Bacteria; kingdom Bacillati; phylum Actinomycetota; class Actinomycetes; order Kitasatosporales; family Streptomycetaceae; genus Streptomyces; species Streptomyces sp. N35. The sequence continues at coordinate 32,541 of NZ_JAEIMH010000034.1, forward strand.
GAGGGATTCCAGCGCAACGTCATCGACATGGAGCTCCAGGCCGCCGAGAAGCAGTTCGAGCTCGTACTCGACGATGTGCGCCTGCCGGCGGACGCGCTCGTGGGCGACGAGGACGCGGGGCTGCTCCAGCTGTTCGCGGGGCTCAACCCCGAGCGGATCATGACGGCCGCCTTCGCGATCGGCATGGGCCGCTACGCACTCGCCCGCGCCGTCGCGTACGCCAAGGACCGCAGCGTATGGAAGGCGCCCATCGGCGCGCACCAGGCCATCGCGCACCCCCTCGCGCAGGCGCACATCGAACTGGAACTGGCGCGTCTGATGATGCAGAAGGCCGCCCATCTCTACGACCAGGGCGATGACTTCGGAGCGGGGGAAGCCGCCAACATCGCCAAGTACGCGGCGGGCGAGGCCTGCGTGAGGGCCGTCGACCAGGCCGTGCACACACTCGGGGGCAACGGGCTGACACGGGAGTACGGTCTCGGTTCACTGGTGACCGCGGCCCGCGTCACGCGTATCGCCCCCGTGAGCCGGGAAATGATCCTCAACTTCGTGTCCCACCAGACCCTCGGTCTGCCCAAGTCGTACTAGGACCTGATCCACAGGACAGGCCGCAGGCACCGCCCAGCTTTCCGGAGGCCCGACATGGTGTTCCAGAGTGAGTACGCAGCAGTGCCGCCCGTAGAACTGCCCATCCACGAGGCCGTCCTCGGCCGGGCCGCCGAGTTCGGCGAGACGCCCGCCCTGATCGACGGTGTCGAGGGCAGGTCGCTCTCGTACGCGCAGCTCGACGGCTTCCACCGCAAGGTGGCCGCCGGGCTCGCGGACGCGGGGGTGCGCAAGGGGGACGTCGTCGCCCTGCACAGCCCCAACACCATCCTGTGGCCGGTCGCCTTCTACGGGGCGACGCGGGCCGGCGCCACCGTCACGACGGTGCACCCGCTGTACACGCCCGAGGAGTTCGCCCAGCAGCTGCGCGACGCGGGCGCGAGCTGGATCGTCACGGTCTCACTGCTCCTGCCCGTCGCGCAGGCCGCGGCCGAACTCGCGGGCGGGATACGGGAGATCATCGTGTGCGACCAGGCCGAGGGGCAACGCTCGCTGCTCGACATGGTCGGCGCGGACCTCCCGGAGCCGGCCGTCGAGCTCGACCCGTCCGAAGACCTCGCCGTCCTGCCGTACTCCTCCGGCACCACCGGCGTCCCCAAGGGCGTCATGCTCACCCACCGCTCGGTCGCCACCAACCTCGCACAGCTCTACCCGACGATGCCGATGGGCCCCGGCGACCGCATCCTCGCCGTCCTGCCGTTCTTCCACGCGTACGGCCTCACCGCACTGCTCAACGCCCCGCTCAGCCATGGCGCCACCGTCGTCGTGCTGCCGAAGTTCGACCTCGAAGGCTTTCTGACCGCCGTCGAAAAGCACCGCATCACCGGCCTGTACGTGGTCCCGCCGATCGCCCTCGCCCTCGCCAAGCACCCGGTGGTCGAGCGCTTCGACCTCTCCTCCGTCCGCTACGTCATCAGCGCGGCCGCCCCGCTCGACGGCGAACTCGCCGCCGCCTGCTCGGCCCGTCTCGGCGGCGTCCCCGTCGGCCAGGGCTACGGCATGACGGAGCTCTCACCCGCCACCCACGTCACCCCGGTCGACCGGCCCATCCCGCACGGCAGCGTCGGTAAACTGCTCGCCGGCACCGAGATGCGGATCGTCTCGCTCGACGACCCGGCCAAGGACCTCGGCCCGGGCCAGGAGGGCGAAGTGGTCTTCCGCGGGCCGCAGGTGATGAAGGGCTACCTCGGCCGGCCCGACGCGACCACCGCGATGATCGACGAGGACGGCTGGCTGCACACCGGCGACGTCGGAAGGGTCGACGAGGACGGCTGGCTGTTCATCGTCGACCGCGTCAAGGAGCTCATCAAGTACAAGGGCTTCCAGGTCGCGCCCGCCGAGCTTGAAGCCGTCCTCATCGGGGACCCGCGGATCGCGGACGCCGCGGTGATCGGGGTGTACGACGCCGACGGCAACGAATACCCGAAGGCGTACGTGGTCCGCGCGGACCCCGGCCTCACGGCCGAGGACGTCCAGGCGTACGTGGCCGAGCAGGTGGCGCCGCACAAGAAGGTGCGGGCCGTGGAGTTCATCGAGACGGTGCCGCGCGCGGCCACCGGAAAGATCCTGCGGCGGCAGCTGCGGGACCGCGACCGGGCGACCGGCGCCTGAGGAACCAGGAGACAGACCGATGAAGTACGTGGGGCGGGAACACGAGCGCGGCATCACCACCCTCACCCTGAACTCCCCGGAGAACCGCAACGCGCTCTCCGCGGACCTCGTCGCCGAACTGGCGAACGCCCTGCGGCGGTGCGCCGTCGACCAGGACGTACGGGCCGTCGTGCTCGACCACACCGGACCCACCTTCAGCGCGGGCGCCGACCTCAAGTCACCCGCCAATCCGTATGCCTTCGTCGATCTGCTGCGCGCGATCGTCGAGCTGCCCAAGCCCGTCGTCGCCCGCGTGGACGGTTCCGCGCGGGCCGGCGGGCTCGGACTGCTCGGCGCCTGCGATCTGGTGCTCGCCTCCACCGGATCCACCTTCGCGTTCACGGAAGTACGGATCGGGGTGGCGCCCGCGATCATCTCGCTGACCTTGCTGCCGCGGCTGGACGCCCGAGCCGCCTCCCGCTACTACCTCACGGGCGAGCGCTTCGACGCCGCCCAGGCCGCCCGGATCGGCCTGATCACCGAGGCCGTGGACGAGGTGGGCCCGGCCGTCGAAGGCGTCTGCGAGGCCTTCCGCAAGGCCGCCCCGCAGGGCCTCGCCGAGGCGAAACGGCTGGTCACGGCCAGAGTCCTGGAAGCCTTCGAGCGCGATGCCGAGGACCTGGTGCAGCGGTCGGCGACCCTGTTCGCGTCCGGCCCCGCGCGCGAGGGCATGACCGCCTTCTTCGAGCGACGGGATGCTGCATGGGTGCTCTGACACCGGCCGCCGCACGGAGTGAGCGCGCACCCAAGCAGGACCGCAGCCGTGCCACCCGCCTGCGGCTCCTGGAGGCCGCCGTGGCCTGCCTCGCCGAACTCGGCTGGGCGCGCTCCACGGTCTCCGTCGTCGCCGAGCGCGCCGGTGTCTCGCGCGGTGCCGCCCAGCACCATTTCCCCACCCGCGAGGACCTGTTCACGGCCGCCGTCGAGTACGTCGCCGAACAGCGCTCGCACGCCCTGCGCGAGCTGTCCGCCAAGACCCGGGCCGAGGTGGTCGCGGCGCTCGTCGACCTCTACACCGGACCGCTGTTCCGCGCCGCGCTCCACCTGTGGGTCGCGGCCTCGCACGAAGCGGCGCTGCACGCCCGCGTCGCCGAACTCGAGGGCCGCGTCGGCCGCGAGACCCACCGCATCGCCGTACGCCTCCTCGACGCCGACGAGTCAAGGCCCGGCGTCCGCGAAACCGTCCAGGGCCTGCTCGACATGGCGCGCGGTCTCGGCCTCGCCAATGTCCTCACCGACGACACGGGCCGCCGCGAACGGGTCGTACGGCAGTGGGGGCACCTGCTCGACGAGGCTCTCGGGTAGCTCGCGGATCTTCGGATGGTTCAGGGGCCCACGGGTGGCTCAGGGAGAGAGCCGCTCCACGTTCCAGGCCCCGCCCTCGGCCACGTACCGCAGCCGGTCGTGCAGCCGGTTCTCGCGCCCCTGCCAGAACTCCACCGCCTCCGGTACGACGAGGAACCCGCCCCAGTGCGGCGGCACCGGCACCTGCTCGCCCTGCGGGTAGCGCGCCGCCAACTCCTCGTACGCACCCTCGAGTTCCTCGCGCGCCCCGATCACCGAGGACTGGGCGCTGGCCCACGCCCCGAGCTGCGAGCCGTGCGGCCGCGAGCGGAAGTACGCGGCCGTCTCCTCGCGCCCCACCCGCTCCGCACGGCCGCTGACGATCACCTGGCGGGCCATCGGATGCCACGGGAACAGCAGCGAGACCGCGGGGTTCGCCTCGATCTCCCGCCCCTTGCGCGAGGTGTAGTTCGTGTAGAAGACGAAGCCGCGGACGCCGTACGCCTTGAGGAGGACGGTCCGTGAGCTCGGACGGCCGTCCGCGTCGGCGGTCGCGACGATCATCGCGTTCGGCTCGTGGAGCTCGACGCGCACCGCCTGGGTGAACCAGCGGTCGAACTGGCTCATCGGATCGTCGGCGAGGTCGGCTTCGAGCAGCGGAGCGGTGCGGTACTGCTCGCGCATGGCGGACGGGTCGGGCCCGTCGATCCCGTCGGCCGGGTCGAGGTGCTGAGGGTTCACCACGTCATCCTGTCGCACCCGGCGGCCCCGGACGAGTGTGGTTCGCGGCACTCAGTGCCGTGAACTCTCCCCTTCCGTGGCACCGAGGGATATCGTCCTGCCGCACGGGGCATCACCGGGGTGGCCATGAACGGACCGCGAGTCGTGAGTGACCGCGGAACCGGCTCGTGGACACCCGCATCTGACCTCTGGTCACCACCGCCCCACCATCACCACCGGCCACCCGTCACCACGGGCGGCCGACCCGTAACCGTCTCGTCGCACCCATCATGAGGAGCCGCCTGATGTCCGACTTCGTCCCTGGGCTCGAAGGGATCATCGCGTTCGAAACGGAGATCGCCGAACCGGACAAGGAAGGGGGCGCGCTCCGCTACCGCGGTGTCGATATCGAGGATCTGGTCGGCAAGGTCTCCTTCGGCAACGTCTGGGGTCTGCTGGTCGACGGGGCGTTCAATCCGGGCCTGCCGCCCGCCGAGCCCTTCCCGATCCCCGTGCACTCCGGCGACGTCCGCGTCGACGTCCAGTCCGCGCTCGCCATGCTCGCGCCGGTCTGGGGCCTCAAACCGCTGCTCGACATCGATGCCGCCCAGGCCCGCGAGGACCTCGCGCGCGCCGCCGTGATGGCCCTCTCGTACGTCGCCCAGTCGGCGCGCGGCCAGGGGCAGCCGATGGTGCCGCAGCGCGAGATCGACAAGGCCACCTCCGTCGTCGAGCGCTTCATGATCCGCTGGCGCGGCGAGCCCGACCCGAAGCACGTCGCGGCCGTCGACGCGTACTGGACCTCGGCCGCCGAACACGGCATGAACGCCTCGACGTTCACGGCCCGTGTCATCGCCTCCACCGGAGCCGACGTCTCCGCAGCGCTCTCCGGCGCGGTCGGCGCGATGTCAGGACCGCTGCACGGCGGCGCGCCCTCGCGTGTCCTCGGCATGATCGAGGAGATCGAGCGTACGGGGGACGCGGACGCGTACGTCCGGGGTGCCCTCGACCGGGGTGAGCGGCTCATGGGCTTCGGCCACCGCGTCTACCGTGCCGAGGACCCGCGCGCCCGTGTACTGCGCCGTACCGCCCGCGAGTTGGGCGCGCCCCGCTTCGAGGTCGCGGAAGCCCTGGAGAAGGCGGCCCTCGCCGAACTCCACGCCCGTCGGCCCGACCGTGTCCTCGCGACCAACGTCGAGTTCTGGGCGGCGATCGTCCTGGACTTCGCCGAGGTCCCGGCGAACATGTTCACCTCGATGTTCACCTGTGCCCGTACGGCGGGCTGGTCGGCCCACATCCTCGAACAGAAGCGGACGGGGCGGTTGGTACGTCCTTCGGCTCGGTATGTGGGGCCGGCCCCACGAAAGCCTGAGCAACTCAGCCCCTCCGGCGTTTGAGGAGATCCGAACGAAGTTCGGATGCCGGGGTCCGGGGCGGAGCCCCGGTTTCGGGAAGGGGCGCCGGGGGCGCCGGGGGCGACGAATAGGAGCCCCCGGAAACCCCGGGATACTCGGACCCACAAGCCCGCACCCCACCCGGAAAGGCGCCCCGTGCCCGAAACGGCAGCCGTACAAGTAACCCAACTCTGGAAGCGGTTCGGCGAACAGATCGCCGTAGCCGGCATCGACCTCACCCTTCCCGCCGGAAAGTTCATCGGCCTCGTGGGCCCCAACGGAGCCGGCAAAACCACCACCCTCTCCATGATCACCGGCCTGCTCCGCCCCGACATGGGCACCGTCCACGTCGTCGGCCACGACGTCTGGCAGGACCCCGCCGAGGTCAAGGCCAGAATCGGCGTACTCCCCGAAGGCCTCCGCCTCTTCGAGCGCCTCTCGGGACGCGAACTCCTCACGTACACCGGACGCCTGCGCGGCCTGCCGGCCGAGGACGTCGACCGGCGCACCACCCAGCTCCTCGACGTCCTCGACCTCACCGGCGCCCAGCACAAACTCGTCGTCGACTACTCCACCGGCATGCGCAAGAAGATCGGCCTCGCCGCCGCCCTCCTGCACAACCCCGAAGTCCTCTTCCTCGACGAGCCGTTCGAGGGCGTCGACCCGGTCTCCGCCCAGACCATCCGGGGCGTTCTGGAGCGCTACACCGCCTCCGGCGCCACGGTCGTCTTCTCCAGCCACGTCATGGAACTCGTCGAGTCCCTCTGCGACTGGGTCGCGGTCATGGCCGCCGGACGGATCCGCGCGCAGGGACCCCTCGCGGAGGTACGAGGAGACGCCCCCAGCCTGCAGAGCGCCTTCCTCGAACTCGTCGGCGCGCACGACCGCGCGGGCGGCGACACCCTGGACTGGCTCGGCTCGACCGGCGGCACCGCGTCATGACCGCCACGGCCACCAAGGCCCCGCGCCCCGCCCGCACCCCGAGCCTCACGCCCACCTTCGTCAGCCTCAAGCTCGCCCTGCTGCGCAACGGCCTGCGCCAGTCCGCGGGACGTCGCGCCGCCTACATCGCCTCCGTCGTCGTCACCCTGCTCTTCGCCGCCCTGCAGCTCATCGGCCTGATCGCCCTGCGCGGCAACGAACACGCCGCCACCCTCGTGGTCCTGCTCGCCGCGGTCCTCGCGCTCGGCTGGACCTTCATGCCGCTCTTCTTCCCGAGCGGCGACGAAACCCTCGACGCCACCCGTCTCGTGATGCTGCCGCTGCGCCCGCGCCCGCTCGTCCGCGCGCTGCTCGCCTCGTCCCTCGTCGGCATCGGACCGCTCTTCACGCTCTGCCTCGCGGCCGGTTCGGTCGTCGCCGTCGCGCACGGCACCGCCGCCGCGCTCACCGGCCTCGTCGCGATCGCGCTCACCCTGCTCGTCTGCGTCGCGCTCGCCCGCAGCGTCGCCTCCGCGAACCTGCGGCTGCTCTCCAGCCGCAAGGGCCGCGACCTCGCCGTACTCAGCGGCCTCGTGATCGCCGTCGGCATCCAGGTCGTCAACTTCGGCGCCCAGAGCCTCGGCCGCTCCGGCGGCCTTTCCCGCCTCGACCCGGCCGCCGACATCATCCGCTGGATCCCGCCCGCCTCCGCACTCGGCGCGGTCGACTCCGTCTCCCAGGGCTCGTACGCCACAGGTCTCGCCCAACTCGCCCTGTGCATCGCGCTGTTGGCCGCCCTGCTCACGTACTGGCAACGCAGCCTCACCCGCCTCATGACCTCACCCGACGGCTCCACCCTCCAGGCGGCCGAGCCCACCCGCACCCGCGCACGCACCCAGGGCCTCACCCGCTTCCTGCCCGAGGGCCGCACCGGCACCGTCATGGAACGCACCCTGCGCTACGTCTGGCGCGACCCCAAGACCAAGGCCGCCTGGGTCACCTCCCTCGCCATCGGCCTGATCGTCCCCGTCTTCAACGCCCTCCAGGGCACCGGCTCGGTCTACTTCGCCTGCTTCGCCGCGGGGATGCTCGGCATCCTGATGTACAACCAGTTCGGACAGGACAGCTCGGCCTTCTGGATGGTCGCCCAGACGATCTCCACGACCCGCGACGCCTACACCGAACTCCGGGCCAGGGCCCTCGCTTTGGCGCTGATCACCATCCCGTACGCCGTGCTCGTGACCTTGGTGACCACAGCGATCATCGGGGACTGGCGCCCCCTGCCCGAAGCGCTCGGCCTGTCCTTCGCGCTCCTCGGCTCGATGCTGGCCACGGGCGCCTGGTGCTCGGCCCGCTTCCCCTACTCGATCCCCCAGGAGGGCTACAAGAACGTGGCCCCGGGCCAGGCGGGCCTCGCCTGGATCTCCATCTTCGGCGGCATGCTCGCCTCTGCCCTGCTCTGCGCCCCACTCCTGACCCTGACGATCTGGCTGCACGCCTCGGGCAACGACCACCTGCTGTGGCTCCTGCTCCCCGGCGGGGCCCTCTACGGCTGGGCCATCACCCAGCTCGGCCTCCGCCTCTCGGCCCCGCGCGCGGCGGCCCGCCTGCCGGAAATCCTCACGGCGGTGAGCAAGGGCTGAGGGTGCTTGGGCGCCCGGTAACGCAGACGACCCACGGGCCATGGTTCCCGCCGTGACTACGGCAGGAAGCCGGCCGGACGTACCGGCGGCCCGTGGGTCGGGTGACTGCGTGAGATTGGCCGGCTGTGCGGATCACTCCCGCACTGGTCCGGCACCGCACTGAATGCGACAACGGGCCACTAGCCCGCAGCCACCTCTTCCGTCCGGTGTGAATTCATCTGCCGAACCACCTCCTCTCCGAATTGAGACCCACCCTAGGAACCTCGCCGCGAGCCTTCAACCGGTTTTCCCACCTGTTTACATCCCGGGCTCGGGTCCCAGCGCGTAGGTGTAGCCGTCACCACGCTGGAGCAGCGTCAGATGCTTGTACGAGACGTCGATGCGGCCCGTTGCCGTCGTGACCCGATGCTGTCCGCGAACGCGGACCGCGACGGTCCCCGTCCGGACGCCCGCCCACCTGCCCCGCGGGATCGTGGCGCGCACCAAGTCGCCGCTGATGAAGCCGTGGAGCTGCTTCGAGCGCGTGCGATACAAGCGGGGAAGCCGAAGCGGTCAGGGGTGGTACGCGCGTACGAGCCACGCCCTCGCGACCCTGACCATGCACGAATGGGCTTTCCGAGAAGGTCCAGGGCGGCCATCAGTTGCTTCCCGGTCGAGTTCATTGCTGCAGCGTCGACCAAAGGGACCTTGAGCTGCTTGAGGATTTCGGCGAGCCGTTCGGGATCGTGGGCGAGGAAGACCTCGACCGGCAGGGACCCCTTGGCCTGGTTGCAAGGGATGCAAGCAGGGCAGTTGGCTACGCGGCGCCGACGGCGGTACGCGGCCCGTTGCACCAGACCGGCACGGATCCGGGCGCCGCGATGGTGCAGCTCGACCGCGATGAGCCCGCGGCGGACTACTGTGCCCGCCCCATCCTGCGCGGTCTTGTGCGTGTCCTGTGTGAGAGCGAACCCAGTGATCTTGGATCCGGGATCGATACGCAGCTGAGGACCGTCGACTTGGGAGTCGGTCCGCTCCCGGTCCCGAAGCCGGATGGTGAAGGGCGCCCTGCGCACCACCGCTTGCGACGCCGGGAGTGGTGAGGCCGTCACCGGCCTCTGTCTCTGCGGTCGTTGCCGCGACGGGCGCAACTCCCACGTACCGCCGACGGGACTGGGTGCGCGCCCGCGTCGGTCTCCCCTCGCTCATGTCACCTGCCGGCGCCCCGTGAAGGAGATCTCGCCGGGGTGGTGTGATCCGGAAGGTCCCGAGCGTCACCGCAGGCCAAGCCGCATCACCACCCTCGGGTGGCCCGCCAGGACCGAGGTGGTGTCGGACGCGTGGGTGAAGCCGGCGCGTTCGAAGTTCTTGCGGAGGCCCGCGTACGCCATCGTCAGGTCGACGCGGGCTTCGCCGTTGTCGAGGGGGTACGCCTCGATCGCCGGGGCCCCGTTCTCGCGGGCGAAGTCCACCGCGCCCTCGATCAGGGCGTGCGAGATGCCCTGCTTGCGGTGGCCGGGGCGGACGCGGATGCACCACAGGGACCAGACCGGAAGGTCGTCGACGTGCGGGATCTTGCGGTTGCGGGCGAAGGAGGTGTCCGAGCGAGGGGCCACGGCTGCCCAGCCGACCGGTTCGTCGCCGTCGTAGGCGAGGACGCCGGGGGGCGGGACGGCGCGGCAGAGCCCGGCGACGTACTCGGCGCGCGCCGGGCCGCGGAGCTCGTTGTTGAGCTTCGAGCCGATGCGGTAGCTCAGGCAGAAACACACGTTCGCGGTGGGTGACTTGGGGCCGATGACGGCGGTGACGTCCTCGAAAACCGAGGCCGGGCGGACGGCGATGGTCATGGCGCCCAGACTGGCACGGGGGCCGCTCAGGTGTGGCCGGGACGTTTCCGGGGCGCAACGATTTCGGCGAACTTGCTGTGGGCTGCGTCACGTTCGAGTTCAATGATCTGTAGTCGGACGGTCTGTGCCGTCCGGCAGGTGGACTCGTCCTGCAGGGGGTGGCCAGGTGAGTGCTTCCCGGCGCAGCGGAACTGCGCAGCCCACGGACCCCGAGAACCCAGGCGAAGGCTCGGGCGCCGACTCCGGTACGCCGGGCGGCGGTTCCGGGGAGTCGAGCGGTACCGGCGGGCCGGGCTCGGCCGATCTGCTCGCCGCGCTGCTCGACGGGATGGACGCGGCGCTGTGCGCGTTCGACGCGGACGGTGTCGTCACGCACTGGAACCGTGAGGCGGCCCGGATCCTCGGCTGGAGCCCCGAAGAGGCTGTGGGCCGGCGGGGGTTCGCGGGCTGGGCGGTGCGTACCGCGGACGCGGACGAGATCGAGGGGCGGCTGCTCGCGGCGATGCACGCGCCCGGGCGGCAGGTGCACGAGTTCGCGCTGGTGACCAAGGACGGCGGGCGAGTGCTCGTACGGACGCAGTCGGCGGCCGTGCCCGGTCCCGACGGCAAACCGGCGGGGCTCTACTGCGCGTTCAGCGAGGTGCACGCGCAGATCGATCTGGAGCGTTCGATCGCGTTGAGCGAGGCGCTCTTCGACGACGCCTCGTGGGGTGTGGTCCTGGTCGACGCGGATCTGCGGCCCGCCGTGGTCAACGCGCATGCGGCGCGGGCCCTGGGCGTGGGGCGTACGGCGGTGCTCGGGCGGCCGCTCGGGGAGCTTCTCGCGCAGGGCGTCGAGGAGTTGGAGAGCGCGCTCACGCACGTCCTGGCCGAGGGCGCGCCGCCCGCGCCGGCCGAGCTGTGGGTGTCGGTGCGCGGTGACGCGCAGGGCGCGGGGGAGCGGCGCTGCTGGCGCAGTGGCTTCCTGCGTCTGGGGTCGCCGCTGGCCGAGGAGCCCGTGCCGCTGGGCGTGGGGTGGCTCTTCCAGGATGTGACGGACGCGAAGGTGGTCGAGCAGGAAGCGGCCCAACTGCGCTTCCGCAGCAACCAGTTGCACCGGGCCGGGCGTGCGGCGGGGGAGTGCGAGGACCCGATGGAGGCGGCGACGGCCCATCTCGACTTCGCGCTCGCGGGCTTCGCGGACCACGCCCTGATCGACCTGACCACGTCGCTCGAGCCGCCGCGGCTGGTCCGCGCGGCCGCGAGCCCGGTCGGCTCCCCCGGCCCGGTGCTGCCGGTCCCGATGGCCGGTCTCCCGGTCCGCTACCCGGACGGGCACCCAGCACTGCAGTGCGTACAGCGCGCGGGCTCGGTCCGCGCCTCCGCCGGTGCTGCCGCGCCGGACGCGGCGCGCGGCTGGGCGAAGGCCCGTCAGTGGCCGCCATCCACGGTGCACGCGCTGTGCGCGGTACTGCGCAGCCGGGGCCGGACGCTGGGTGTGGTGACGTTCCTGCGCAGCGACAGCCGCCCGCAGTTCGAGCGCTCGGATGCCACGTACGCGGAGAGCGTGGCGGTGCGGGTGGCGGCGGCGGTGGATCTGGCGGGAGTGGTGGGGGGCTCGTAGGGGGCCGTCCCGCCGGGCGGCCGCTGTGCCGGTAGAGGCCCTGGGCGGTCGCTGGTGCCGGCGGAGGACCCGGATCCTCGCTGGTGCCGGCAAGAAGATCCCGGATCCTCGCTCGTGCCCGCAGAAGACCTGGATCCTCGCTGGTACCGGCAAGAAGACCCCGGATTCTCGCTCGTGCCCGCAGAAGACCTGGATCCTCGCTCGTGCCGGCAGGAGACCGGACGTTCGTCAGTGCCGGTAGAAGATCCGGTCCCCGTACTCGGTCAGGATGCGGCCGTTCCACTCGTGGCCGCCGTCCACGTTGCCCGAGCGCAGGAGCGGCGGCTCGATGCCGCGGGAGACGAGTTCGCCCGCCGCCGTGGCGAGAGTGGCCTGGAGCAGCGCGCTGGTGACGACCGTGGACGCCGGGGCGAACGGTGCCTCGATGCCGTCCAGGGTCAGCTCCGCGTCACCGATCGCGATCTTGCTGTCGAGGACGACGTCGCAGTGGTCCTTGAGATACGTACCGGAGACATGGCGGGAGCGCGTCTCCGTGGCGTACGCCACCGAGGTCACACCGATCACGCGCAGACCGAGGGCCTGTGCGTTCATGGCCATCTCGACCGGCAGCGCGTTGCGGCCCGACAGCGAGATGATCACCAGGACGTCCCCGGGCTGTGCGGGGGACGAGTCCAGGACGGCGCCCGCGAGCCCGTCGACCCGCTCGAGCGCCGAGCCCAGCGTCGCCGGCATGACGTCCACGCCGACCACGCCCGGGACGGCGAGCAGGTTCATCAGGGCGAGCCCGCCCGCGCGGTAGACGATGTCCTGCGCGGCAAGCGACGAGTGGCCCGCTCCGAACGCGAAGAGCCGCCCGCCCGCCTCGACGGCGTCGGCGATCACACCGCCCGCGGCCGCGATGTTCGCGGCCTCCTCGTCGCGCACCCGCTCCAGGAGGCCGATGGCCGCGTCGAAGTACTGGTCGGCGAGCTTGTTCTCGCGCGTAGGGCTCATCGCCTTCAGGCCCCTTTCCGGGGGTGGGTGCCAACGTGCCGCGGATCACGTTGCGGTCTGGACCAGTGCTCTGTCAATACGGCCTTTCGGGACGCGGCGAGGGCCGCGCGGGACCGCGAAAGGCGCCCTCGGAGCACCGCCGTGGCCGTGTTCGCGGGCCCGGATTCGCCCGCGCGGCACGGTTGTCGGTGCGATGCGTCAGAATTGACTCAGGGCCAGGACCTTTCTTGGCATCCCCGACCGCCCGGCGCCGGGCGTCGGCGGGAGTGCGAAGACAGGCCCTGACGCGACGAGACGCATCGAGACTGCATCGAGGGGCACGTATGTCCGGACTGATCGACACCACGGAGATGTATCTCCGCACCATCCTCGAGCTCGAGGAGGAAGGTGTGGTCCCCATGCGTGCCCGGATCGCCGAGCGGCTCGATCAGAGCGGCCCGACGGTCAGCCAGACGGTCGCCCGCATGGAGCGCGACGGACTGGTCTCCGTGGCCGCGGACCGCCATCTGGAGCTGACCGACGAGGGCCGCCGGCTCGCCACCCGCGTGATGCGCAAGCACCGCCTCGCGGAGTGCCTGCTCGTCGACGTGATCGGCCTGGAGTGGGAGCAGGTGCACGCGGAGGCCTGCCGCTGGGAGCACGTGATGAGCGAGGCCGTGGAGCGCCGCGTCCTGGAGCTTCTGCGGCACCCCACGGAGTCGCCGTACGGCAATCCCATCCCCGGTCTCGAAGAGCTGGGCGAGAAGGCCGAGGCCGACCCGTTCCTCGACGAGGGCATGGTCAGCCTCGCCGACCTGGAGCCCGGCACCGAGGGCAAGACCGTGGTGGTGCGCCGGATCGGCGAGCCCATCCAGACCGACGCCCAGCTGATGTACACGCTGCGCCGCGCGGGTGTACAGCCCGGTGCGGTGGTCAGCGTGACCCAGGCCGCCGGCGGTGTCCTCGTGGGCAGCAGCGGCGAGGCCGCGGAGCTGGACGCCGAGGTCGCGTCGCACGTGTTCGTCGCCAAGCGCTGAGGTCGCTGCCGCCCGGTGCCGGGTGGGCTCACGCATCCGTCGTGCCCCAACTGCCCCATGGGGCACGGAAGTTGGGGCCGGCGATTCCAAGATTCACGGACGGAACCGCCCCGCCCGGGTGATTTAAGTGCGAGGCTGTCGGTGAGGCATATGACCTGAGGGCTCTTGACCGCGTGGGCGCCGGCGAGGGAGGGGCGGGAGGATGTGCCGTACAACCCGCCGTAATGAGACGGTGCACGCCTGCCCTGCCACGGGCGCGCCCGCCCGCCGCCGTGTGGCCTCGATCCGCCCCCGCGGGGCCGTCGCGATCCCTCACCGCACAGCAGAGGACCCACCCGCCCCCCCCCGCGGGCGCGGGCGCCCCCCCCCCCCCGGCCCCGAGCACGGGCCCCCGCCCCCGCGGGGCCCCGGGGCCTGTCCTCCCCTGTGCTGACCTGGAGCCCCGAGCTCTCAAGGTCACCCCGCCGGACCGGTTTCCCCGAGCGGCCCGCCTCCCGCAGAAGATCTCCCCTCGGCCGCGCCGGTCAATCCTTGAGTGTGGTCACTCGAACGAGGGGTGTTTTCGGGCGAAAAGGCTTTTTCGAATGGGGGTTCGATAGCGTGGCCGTACGTTAGGCGTACGGAGCATTGCTTCACAGAGCACTACGGCAACAGGCCCGAGCGAGGGGGGTGCCAGGACGTATGGTGCGGCGCATCGATGTGACCGGAGCAGGCGGGGTGCGCCTTGCCGCCTGGGAGTTCGCCGATCCCCCGAAGGACGACAAGGAGCGCGTGGAGCTCGGATGTGAACCCGGGGTGCTGTTATTGCACGGCCTGATGGGCCGCGCCTCGCACTGGGCGGGTACGGCGCGCTGGCTCGCCGAGCGGCATCGCGCGGTTGCCCTCGACCAGCGCGGCCACGGCCAGAGCGGGAAGCCGGCCGGCGGCCCCTTCACCCGCGAGGCCTATGTCGATGACGCCGAGGCCGCCCTCGTCCAGCTCGATCTCGCGCCCGCCGTGCTCATCGGCCACTCCATGGGCGCCCTCACCGCGTGGCAGCTCGCCGCCCGCCGCCCCGATCTCGTCAGCGGCCTCGTCATCTGCGATATGCGCGCCTCGGCGCTCGGCGCCGCCTCGCAGCGCGAATGGTCCGACTGGTTCGAGGCCTGGCCCGTCCCCTTCGCCACGCTCGCCGACGTCCGCAAGTGGTTCGGCGAGGACGACCCCTGGGTGGAGCGCCCCAACCCGGCCCGCGGCAGTTTCTACGCCGAGGTCATGACCGAGTCCGACGACGGCTGGGGACCGGTCTTCGACCGCGACCAGATGCTCAACACCCGTGAGACCTGGGTGTACGACGCCCACTGGGAGGAGCTCGCCCAGGTGCAGTGCCCGACGCTCGTGGTCCGCGGCCTCGACGGCGAGCTGGGCCGGGCCGAGGCCCAGGAGATGGTCCGCGTACTGCCCCGCGGCGAGTACGCGGAGGTCCCCGACGCCGGCCACCTGGTGCACTACGACCAGCCGGAGGGCTGGCGGGCCGTGGTGGAACCGTTCCTGGACGGAGTCCTCACCGGATAGCCGGACCCTTTCGCTACCTGCGTGCCTCGCGGCCGCACGCATACGCCAGCGCGCTGATCAGTTCTTCCGCGTCCGGCAGCCAGCGGTTGGCGGGGGTGGGGCGGCGGGCCCACTGCGCGGCACCCTGCGAGCCGAAGCGGGTCGGGGGTGCGGCGACCCAGTCGCCCTCGCCGAGCGTGCGCAGGTCGAGCGCGGCGGGAGCCCATCCCAGCTTCCGTACGAGATCGGGAATCTTGGCCGTGGCCCCGGGCAGGACGAAGAACTGCATCCGGCGGTTCGGTGTCAGCGTCACCGGGCCGAGGGTCAGCTCCATCCGCTCGAGGCGCGCGAGCGCCAGGAAGCCCGCGGTCTCCGGCACGTCGAGCGCGTCGAAGGTGCGCCCGGTCGGCAGCAGGATCGAGGACCCCGGCTGCTTCGACCACAGCCGGCGCGCGACCGTGGCACTGCCGGTGGCCTGCGTGGCCCAGTCCTCCCGGGCCGGGTGCGCGCCGGGCAGGGGGCAGGCGTGCGCGCCGCACGAGCAGGACTCGGAGCCGGAGGAGTCCTCGCGGATCTCGAGCCAGGTGCCGGGGAACACGTCCCAGTGCCGTTCCTCCGCATACCGCACGGCGGCGTCGAGCAGCGTCTCGCCGCGCTGTTGAGGGATCCGGTCGGCCGTCGCGGGGGTGATGGTCTCTTCCACGGAGTGTTCAACTCCGGCCGTGACCGCGGGTTACGGGCTGTCCGCGCGCCGCGCAGGCGCATCGATCCTGCATACGGGGCGCATGGATGCATGGGCGGGGGCGCGCGAGCGGATCGGCAGCGGGGGTGGGTAGCCAGCTGTGAGGGGTCGGTCACGGCTTGTGCATCTTCCCTTCCGTACCTGGGCATTGATCATCACGAGTGATCACTTCTTCGCAGGACACCGCGGCGCACACAGGGGGTACGCCATGGCCGCAAGGCCGCTCGTAGCGCGGCAGCCGAACGAACGGCTGCAGGCGCTGATCCAGGAAGCCGGCTGTTCCAATGCCGGGCTCGCGCGCCGGGTGAACATGTGCGGTGCCGAGCACGGGCTCGATCTGCGCTATGACAAGACATCCGTGGCGAGGTGGCTGCGCGGGCAGCAGCCGCGCGGCCGGGCCCCCGCGATCATCGCCGAGGCGCTCGGCCGCAAGCTGGGGCGTACGGTCACGATCGACGAGATCGGCATGGCCAACGGCAAGAACCTGGCCTCGGGCGTCGGGCTGCAGTTCTCGCCCACCGTGCTCGGCGCGATCGAGCAGGTCTGCGAGTTGTGGCGCAGCGATGTGGGGCGGCGCGACTTCCTGTCCGGTTCGTCCGTCGCCGCGTCCGCGCTCGTCGAGCCCAGCCGGGACTGGCTGATCACCGGCATGGACCAGCAGGTCGCGCGGTCGGCCGGGGCCCGGGTGGGCACGGCCGATGTCGAAGCGGTACGGGCCATGACGGACGCGCTCACGCAGCTGGACCACCAGTTCGGCAGCGGGCACGTGCGCCCGGTCGTCGTGCACTACCTCAACTCCGTGGTGTCCGGGCTGCTCGCCGGCTCGTACCGGGAAGCGGTGGGGCGCGAACTCTTCGCCGCGGTGGCCCGGTTGACGGAACTCGCGGGCTACATGGCCATCGACACGGGACAGCCGGGGCTCGCGCAGCGGTACTACATCCAGGCGCTGCGCCTGGCCCAGGCCGCCGGTGACCGCGGCTACGGCGGATACGTACTGGCCGCGTCCATGAGTCACTTGGCGGCCCAGCTGGGCAATCCGCGCGAGATCGCACAGCTGGCGCGCGCCGCGCAGGAGGGGGCGCGCGGGCGGGTCACGCCGCGGGCCGAGGCGATGTTCTACGCGGCGGAGGCGCGCGGGCACGCGCTGCTCGGGGACGCGCGGACGACCCAGCAGGTGGTCGCGCGGGCCGAGGCGGCGATGGAGCGGGCGGAGTCGAGCGGGTCCGGCTCGGGTCCCGGGTCCGGATCCGGTGACGACCCGGTGTGGATCCGGCACTTCGACCGGGCGTATCTCGCCGATGAACTGGCGCACTGCTACCGGGACTTGGGTCAGGCGGAGGCGGCCGAGCGGGCGGCCCGCGAGGCGCTCGACAGGCTCCCGGAAACGCGGGTGCGGCGGCGCGCGATCGGTCTGGTGCTGCTCGCCTCCGCGCAGGTGCAGCGGCGTGAGGTGGAGCATGCCTGCCATACGGGGATGCGCGCCGTGGAACTGCTCGGGACGCTGCGGTCGAACCGCGGGGCCGAGTACCTGGACGATCTGCAGCAACGCCTCGAGCCGTTCGGCGAGGAGGCGGTGGTCCGGGAGTTCGGGGCACGGCTGGACGTTCAGGCTGCGTGAGGGGGCGAGGTCTGCGCCCAGGTCTGCGTCCGGGCTTGCGTAAGGGTTCTGTGCAGGGCGGTCGGGGATCGCGTGCGGGGCGTGAACCGGGGCCGGGAGCTGGGAGTACGTCGGGACAAGTGGTCGTGAACGGCGGGCGGGGCGGGCTCGGGCGGGCAGGAACAGCGTCGTTGCGGCCGCACTTGTTACAGCCGGGACGGTGGGGCGGAGCTGTGTACCGCCGTCGACTGGGGAGCCGGTAGCGTTACCCGACGATTCCAGAGTTCCCCCATTGGTAGGAGTCCCGGTGACGCAGAGCGGACAGGGCGAGGAGCCGCAGCTTCCCGCGGCGCGGCCCGCCCACGAAGGCGTCGTGCTGCCCGCGGACGGCGGCGAGCCGCTGATGCCCGGCATGTACGCGGAGCCCGCCGGTGCGGGGGTGCCCACGGGCGGACAGCCGTGGGGCCAGCCCTGGGGGCCGGAGTCGGCGCCCGCGCCGGGGGCCGAGGCAGGACCCATGGCGGGGCAGGCCTGGGGGGCGCCGCAGGCGCCTTCGGGCGGTGGGCAGTCGCTGCCGCCTGCCGCGCAGGTGCAGCCTCAGCCCCAGTCCCAGTCCCAGCCTCAGTCCCAGCCCCAGCCCCAGTCGCTCCCGCCCGTGCAGGCGGATGCCGACGCGACGCAGTACATACCGCCGGTGCCGGGGCAGTCGATACCCCGGATGCCGGCCGCTCAGCAGCCGGGACCTCAGCAGCCTCCGGCTCGGCAGCCCTCGGCCGAGATGCCTCCGGCTCAGCAGCCTCCGGCTCGGCAGCCCTCGGCCGAGATGCCTCCGGCTCAGCAGCCGATGCAGCCGATGCAGGCGAATCAGCAGATGCCGCCGATGCAGCCGAATCAGCAGATGCCGCCCATGCCACCCATGCCGCAGGGTCCGCACGGTGTGCCCGGGGGCGACGAAGCCGCCACGCAGATGATTCCGCCCGTTATGGGCAATCCGCCGGAAATGGGCGCAGGGGCGCGGCAGTTGCCTCCGCAGATGCCGCCCGGGGCCCTGCCCCCGGAGCAGTCCGGCGAGTCCACGTACATCCTGGGACGCCAGCAGGCGCCCGCGGGCCCCGACGCCCAGGCCACGCAGTACCTGCCGCCCGTGCCTCCCGAGCAGAACGCCATGCCGCCCGCGCCGGCCGGAGCGCCGTACGGGATACGGCCCGGGGCGCCGGGGGACCGGCAGCCGCCGGCCGAGTTCGACAGCCTCTTCCGCAGTGAGCCCGCCGAGGGGCCCACCGACTCCACGCAGCAGATGCCCCGCTTCCAGGAGCCGGCGCCCTCGGCGCGCGCTCAGCACGGCCACGGTGGTGCGCACGGCCATGGCGGTGCGCACGGTCACGGTGGTCATGGCGGCCGGGCCGCCGCGCGCCGCGGTGACGGTCGTGGCGACAGCGGGCCGACGCGGGGCCGGGTGCTCGTCGTGGTCGGCGTCGGGATCGCCGTGGTCGGGATCGCGGCCGGCGGCCTGATGGGTCTGCTCGGCGGGGGCGACGACGACGGCGGGGAGAATCCCGCGCCCGCCGCCGCCACCGAACCCGCGCAGAAGGAGTCGTCCGCGCCCGCCGCCGATCCGGCGAAGGCGCAGGCCGTCGCGCTCGACAAGCTGCTCGCGGACTCCAACAACAGCCGGGACGCGGTGATCCGTTCCGTGGAGGCGATCAAGGGCTGCAAGAACCTGGGGCAGGCCGCGCAGGATCTGCGCGACGCGGCCGGGCAGCGGAACTCCCTGGTGACGCGCCTCGCCGAGCTGCAGATGGACAAGCTGCCGCAGAACCAGCAGCTGCGGGACGCGCTCAACAAGGCCTGGAAGGCGTCCGCTTCGGCCGACAACCACTACGCGGCCTGGGCCGACCAGGTGGCCGGCAAGAAGGGCTGCCCCAAGGGCAAGGCTCGTACGACGCCCCAGACTTCGGCCGGCAACAGGGCCAGCGGCGAGGCGACGACGGCGAAGCGGGAGGCGGCACCGCTGTGGAACACGATCGCCGAGCAGTGGGGCCTCCCGGAGCGCACGCCTCAACAGCTCTGAGGGTCGGCTCTTCGGGTGCGGCTGGGTCAGATCGTCCGCTCCAACGTGTCCGCCATGTTCACCGACGTCCTGCCGACCGCCGTCAGCTGGCCCCGCTTGACCTGTTGGAACCAGACGTGGGCGTTGACCATGCGGGGGTAGTCGCGGACGGCGATGGTGTCCTCGAAACGCCAGCTGAGGGTGGGGGTCAGGCCGCCCGTCTTGATGCGGACGCCGTCGTTCAGGGCGCGGGTGACGGAGCGGGCGTCCACCGTGCCCTCGCCGAGTGAGCCGACGACCTGCGTGAGCACCGTGTACGCGATCCAGGTGTTCTGGACGCCCGCGTCCGCGGAGTCGATGCGGTTGTCGTTGAAGGCCTGTTCGCGGATCACCTTGCGCATCGGCTCCCAGCGGTCATCGCTCGCCGCCGGGTACCAGCCGGTGACGTACGCGCCCTCGTAGACACCGGACTTGCCGCCGCCCCGGTTGATCGAGGTCTGGTCGAGCGAGCCGAGCACCGAACCGATCCGTACGTCCTGGAAGTCCTCGCGCACACGGCGGAGCGAGTCGAAGAACGTCGTCGTCTGGTCGCCGAGCGCCGCCGTCACACACCCCTTGCGGGCCTGCTCGCGCGCGCCTTCGGTGCCCAGCGTGGTCGCGAGCGACGCGGGCGCGCCCGCGGAGGCGAGGGCGTGCTCCGCCTGCGCCGTGAAGTCGTTGGCGTCCTCCTTGGCGCGTATGTCCGTGGCCGCGGGCCGCCCGGCCTGCTTCAGCGAGAAGTCGAGCAGCTCGGGCAGGTCGTCGCCGGCGATCGTGTCCGGGCGCACCAGGGAGACCTTCGCGCAGTGCGTGGCGAGCTGCCGCCCGTTGCCCGCCATCAGCGCCACCTGCCCGCCGTTGACGGGATACGAGAACGGGCTGGTGAACTCGTCCTGGGTCAGCCCGAAGCCCCCGATGAACGGGATGCCCTCCGCCTCGAGCGTGGACAGGAACGACCGCCCGTACTGGCTGTAGGAGCCGACCACCGCCGTCACCTCGGCGTCGACCGCCTGCCGGGCGCAGTCCGCGGCGCCGTTCACGTCGTTCTGCTCGTTGCAGGTGATGACCTTGAGGTCACGTCCGCCGAGCCCTCCGTTGGCATTGACCCAGCGGGCGTACGCGCGGGCCATCGCCGGGACGCCGGGCGCGTCCGTGCCCTTGGTGTTCTCGGGCGCCCAGGTCATCACGGTGACCGGGCCTTTCGTGTCCGACGAGAATCCGGGGAGCGCACCGCACCCGGCGGCCAGGGAGGCGGTGACCGCCAAGGCCAGGAGACGGTTGAGGCGACGGGTGGGCAGGGCACGCGGCCGATCGGTCATGGACACGCACTTTTGCGTCACGTTCCGAATCTTTGAGTGAAGTTGAGTCAACGGAAAGTGACTTGAAGGTGAACATGGGGGGCCCGGAGGGTCGCCTGGGCGAAGAACGTACGATCGGCAACCGTGCAAAGCTCGGAGAAGTCTTCCCGTCGCGGCCGCCGCTCCTCCACCATGGAAGGCATGCCCTTGAACGACATGCCATGGTGGCGCTGGCGCAGCAACGTGCGCTCCGCGCTGCACATGATCTCCGACCCCGCCTTCCAGCAGGAGTGCTGGCTGGCCGGACGCGAGGAGTACGGGGACGTCACCGACGCCGTGTACCGCCTTGTCGAGGACACCTGGCTCGACAACTGGTCCGCCGAGAAGTACGTCGGCACGATCTTCCGGGACCCGCAGGAGGCCGCGCTGGTCGACACCGCGGTGCTCCGGGTCCTGCGGATCATGCACCAGGTCGGCCCCGACGCCCCCGTCCAGACCTATCTCGACCACCACGGCTGGCCCGAGGCGGTCCGCGCGGCGCGCGAAGCGCATGTGCGCATGGCGCAGAGCGACGGGGACGACCCGGACACGCAGCCGCGCTCCCTCGAGGTGCTGCGGATCATGACGCGCTCCGCCTGAGCGCCCGGCACGCGAAAGCTCCGGAACCCACCCGTCCACGAGGCGGTACGCACAACCGCCCACGGGCCCGCGTATGCGATCCTGCCTGGATGAGTGAGCAGCCCGCGGCCGTTTGTGACCAGTACGTCCTGACCTTGTCCTGCCCCGACAAACAGGGCATCGTGCACGCCGTCTCGTCGTATCTCTTCATGACGGGCTGCAACATCGAGGACAGCCAACAGTTCGGCGACCGTGACACCGGTCTGTTCTTCATGCGGGTGCACTTCTCGGCCGAGGCGCCCGTCACCCTGGAGAAGCTGCGCGCGTCGTTCGCGGCGGTCGGCGACTCCTTCCAGATGGACTGGCAGCTGCATCAGGCCGAGGCCAGGATGCGGATCGTCCTGATGGTGTCGAAGTTCGGCCACTGCCTGAACGACCTGCTCTTCCGCGCCCGCACCGGCGCGCTCCCGGTCGAGATCGCGGCCGTGGTCTCCAACCACACGGACTTCGCCGAGCTGGTCGCCTCGTACGGCCTGCCCTTCCACCACATCCCGGTGACGAAGGACACGAAGGCCGAGGCCGAGGCGCGGCTCCTCGATCTCGTACGCGAGGAGGACGTCGAGCTGGTCGTCCTCGCCCGCTACATGCAGGTCCTCTCCGACGATCTGTGCAAGCAGCTCAGCGGCCGGATCATCAACATCCACCACTCCTTCCTGCCGAGCTTCAAGGGCGCGAAGCCGTACCACCAGGCGCACACCCGCGGTGTGAAGCTGATCGGCGCCACCGCGCACTATGTGACCGCGGACCTCGATGAGGGCCCGATCATCGAGCAGGAGGTCGAGCGCGTCGGCCACGAGGTCACGCCCGAGCAGCTGGTCGCGGTGGGGCGCGACGTGGAGTGCCAGGCGCTGGCGCGTGCGGTGAAGTGGCACGCGGAGCACCGGATTCTGCTGAACGGCCGGCGGACGGTCGTCTTCGCCTGAGGGCTCTCGCCGTTACGAGGTGGGGCTCGGCGGCGGGCTGCCGCAGAGGTCGTCGAGGATGAAGGTCCCGTCCTCGCGTTGCAGTTCGGCCTCCCGCTCCAGGCCCGCAAGGAGCGCGTCGAGCGCCTTGTCGTCGCCCGGGGCCTCGAGAAACTTCAGCACGGCCCGCTGGAACGCGTCGCGCAGGGACGGCGGCATCGCGTCCGAGGCGTCGAAGCAGATCCTGTCGGCGCCGTAGAGCAGGTCCCGCACCTTCGCGGTGGCGCTGCCGGGCGTCGGAGCGACGCCCATCGCCCCGGGGAACAGCGGGCGTTCGCCTTCGCTCTCGGCCGAGGCCGCCCAGGCCGTGCGGGCTTCGGGGCCGGTGAGCTCGCGGACCAGGTCCCAGGCCTCGTCGCTCGCCTTGAACACCGCCGCCATGTCACCGGAGACCTCATAGGTGTCCGTGTGCTTCTTGCCGACCCCGGACACGAACCGGGGGGTGGGGGCGGGCAGATACGTGTCGACGTAGTGGCGCCGTATGAACGAACCCTGGTGTTCCAGCCGGCACTCCGCGTCGCTGGAGTCGAGCATCCCGCTGTCGGCTTCGAAGGAGCGCGTGAGCGCCTTCTCCCGCTCCTTCTCCTGCGGCAGCAGGTCCCGCCAGTCCTCCCAGGCCTGCCGCACCCTCTTGTCGGTCCACGGCACCGACCGCTCCCCGAGCGCCCACTGCTCGTAGACATCGGGGCCCTGCCGCCGCAGCAGCAGGTCCTCGATCCAGTCCGTACCCGGCCAGCCCGAGGTCGCGCCCGAACTCATGCCGAGGCACCACTGCTGCGGCTCCTCCGAGCGGTCGTCGGGGTCGTGCCACACGATCCCCTTGAGGTCGATACGGACCGGCGCCCAGTACGCCTGCCGCGTCAGCTGACGGTCACCGGTGACCGTCACCGTGACGTCCGGAGCCCAGGGTTCGATGGCCCGGTCGGCGATGTCGTCGGGCAGGGGGTGCGCGTGGCCGTGCGTGGCGTAATCGGTCAGCTCGCCGAGGCTGTTGAGGATCGCGACGTCCGGTGGCGCGCCGGCCTGCAGCTGTGCCACGAGGGTGTCGCGCAGAGAGCGGGTGCCGGAGTAGAAGTAGCGGACGCCCGTGCGCTTCTCGATCTTCTTCAGGGCTGCCACGAACGGCTTCTCCTCGCCGTCCGTCCAAGGCCCCAGGACGGTGACGGTCCGGTCCTCGGCTCCCGTGCAGGCGCCCGCGGACAGGGTGGTCACGGCGAACAGCACGGCACCGAGGGCGGTCCGCAGCAGCCGCGCCCGGCCGCCCGCTCCCCGGCGGACCACTCCTTCCCGCCGACCGTCCGCCTTCCGTACGGCCCTCATCCGCACCCTCGCCTTCCACCTGCCCTTCATGCCCCTGCCCGCCTTCCACGCGCCCCTCGTCCGCACCCTCGCCTTCTGCCCGCCCCTCACGCCGCTCCCCGCCTTCCGGCCGACGGATACCCCAGCCCGTAGCTGTACAGGGCGAGCCCCGCCGACACCGCGCCCGCCGTGCCCACACCCAGGGCGATCCGTGCGGTCTGGGCCCAGCCCACCGGGCCCGCCTCGTCCAGCCGGTCCGTGATCTGCCCGCCCTTCCTTGCCAGTTGCTCCGGTGTGGACCTCGGGGCGGACAGCTCGAGGACCTGGGCGCGTACGGCCCGTTGTGCGGCGTGCTCCTCCAGCGCGCCCGCGGCGAGCAGCCCGTACACGGAGGCCGCGAGCGCGAGCAGCGCCCACAGGGGAGCGCTGATCAACCGCAGCCGGCGGCGGCAGAACCGCAGGGTGCCCCACAGCGTGACGGCGAGCAGGGCCACAGCCGGCAGCGTGAGGAGCGCGAGCAGCAGCGGGGTGAGTGCGGCCGGCTGGGCGCGGGTCTCCTGCCGCAGTTCCGCTTCGAGGGCGGAGATCCGGCCGAGCAGCGCGATGGGTTCGGCCTCCGGATCCTTCGGCGCCGCACACCTGAGCTCCTCGGTGCTCTCGTCGCACAGGATGTCGGCCCCGTAGTTGACCCCCGCCTTGCGCATCCCGGAATTCTCGCGGTTCTGGTCGGCCATCGAGATCGCGTCGCTGTAGGACTGTACGAGGCCCTGGATGATGCCGAGTTGCTGCGCCTGCCGTGCGTCGAGTGCGGCGGACCGGCCGACGCTGTCCAGGGCCTGTCTGCCGCTGCTCAGCAGCGTCTCGTAGAGATCCCCGATCGCCACCTGCCCCTCGCGCACGGGCACCTGTTCCCTGTCGAAGGGCCCGAAGCGGCGTACCGCCTCGTCCTGTGCCTCGTGGAGCAGGACCCGTGCCGTGGCGAGATCGGTCACCGCAGGGGCCAGACGGTCGCGTACCTGGTCGGTACGGCCGTGCACGTCGAAGTACGCGCCCGCGCTGAGCGCGAACGCGACGAGGGCGAGCGCCGGCACAAGTACCCTGCGCTCCCGCAGGAACTCCGAGGTACGCCTCGGCGCCCCGCCGCGGGACGGCTCCCCGCAAGCCCACCGCCACACCGCAGGCCCCGACCGCCGCGGATCGAGCCACTTCGCCCGCACCCGCAGCCGGCCCCGGGCACGCGCGGCCGCGTGCCGTGTGCGGTCGACGCCCGCGATTCTCAACTCCCTTGCCCCCTCAGACCGTTCCGCCGTCCCCGGTGCGTCGCGACCGTCACCTCACGCATCCGGCTCCCGCCCTCCGGACAGCCAGCGGGGCAGCCGTGGTCCCGCCGACTCGGGCCGGTGCCGCACCCGCGTCGGCCGTACCCGGTGCGCGTTGTCCAGGAGCGCCTCGATCAGTGCGTCGTCCGCGGTGCGGCCCCTGCGCGGCACCTGCTGGGCCAGGCGGCGGTAGCTGTCGGACAGGCGCAGCAGGAGCTGCTCCTCCGTGCGCGGGACGCGCAGCGGCGGCGGCAGATCGCGGGCGGGGGGGACCGGGGGGCGGGCGGCCAGTTCCGACCAGGGGTCGCCCCCCGCGCGGCGGGGCGTGTCGACCACGAGCACCAGGAGTTCGAGCAGATCCGTACGGAGCCGCTCCTCGGCCGCCGCGTCGGTGAGCCCCTCGTACTCGACGAGCCGCCGCAGCGCCGAGAACGCGCGCGCGAAGTCGCCGAGCGTGGGAGCCGGTCGGCGGTCGTGCAGGCCCGCGTGGATGCGTACGAGAGCGGTGCACGCGGCCGTGCGATGGCGGGAGTCCGGCGGTACGCCTTCGAGTGCGACGACCGCCTCGCGCGGCAGCCGGTCGGCCAGATGCATCCGGGCCAGACCGAAGGCCGCGCTGCCCTGCGCGTGGTTGCGGCACCACACCGACCGGTAGAACTCCTTGGCCCGCTCCGTCTCGCCCAGATGCTCATGGCAGTAGCCGAGGGCCAGCTTGGGCGCGTACTCGCCGGGGATGTCCTCGTACACCTTGGTGAACAGCGGACGGGCCCGCTCCACCCGCTGGTTGGCGAGGTGGAGCAGGCCCTCGTGCCAGGGGATGCGCCAGTCGTACGCGGAGCGTTCGGTGCCGATCAGTCGGCGGGCATCGCGCAATGCCCCGGCGGCGGCCTCCAGTTGGTGGACGAGTTCGTCGAGCGGCATCCGGGCGCCCTCGCGGGAGCCGCCGGCTTCGCGCGGCTGGGCCAGGGCGTTGCGGGCGGCGCGGGCCTGGTGGATGTGCAGCCGGCAGCGCAGGAGCAGCAGTTCGGGGGTGGCCTCCCAGCGGGCGATCCGCCCGAGAAGACCCTTCGGGTCGTTGTACGAAGTGCGCTGCAGCCGCTGCCAGTTGGGGTCCATGCGGTCGGGATGCGGCGCCGGCAGATCCGCGGCGGCGTCCGCGGGGGTGGGCGGCCGCTGCGGGCCGAGCAGCCGTTTGTGCGAGCCGCCGGTGGCCCACTGCTCAAGCGGCGGGGCGGCGCCGAGCCCGCCGTCGAAGGTGTCGGCGACCGTTCCGAAGTGCAGCGAGGGAGCGAAGGTCTCCTCGTTCAGGCGCAGGGAGCGTAACTCCCGTAGGACGGCGTGCAGTTGGCCCGCCATCTCCTCGGCGGACGCGAAGCGTTCCGCCGGATCGCGGCGGGTGGCCCGCGCGACCGTGAGCCGCAGCGAGTGCGCCCCGAGGCCGTGCACCGCGGGTGCGGCCTCCAGGAGGCAGCGCAGGACCTCGCCGAGGCAGTACAGGTCCCCGGCCGGACCCATCCGCCCCTCGCCGCCCGCCTCCGGCGGGTTGACCGTGGCGGGTCCCGCCTCGCCGAAGCCGCGTACCGCCGCGACGTCGATCAGTTTGATGGTGTCGCCGCAGTGCAGCACGTTGTTGAGCGACAGATCGCCGTAGACCAGTTCCTTGCCGGTGTGCAGATAGTGCAGCGCGTCGAGGATCCTGACCCCGTACACGGCGATGAACTCGAAGACGCGCTCGTCGTGGAACGGCGGCTCGCGGCGCAGCATCCGCTGCCGGATCTCCTCCAGGGTCAGCCCGTCGGCGAACTCCATGACGAGCAGGGGGCCCGCGCCGTCGTTGTCCAGGATCGCGTTGTGGACCTTCACGATGAACGGGTGGTTGAGGTCCACCAGACGTACGCGCTCGGCGGCGGCCTGCTCGACCGCGCCCGCGTCCCGCGGATTGTGCCGCTTGAGCGCCACGAGCCGGTTGAGCAGCGCGCGGTCGTGCGCGAGATACACCTGCCCGTAACTGCCGCTCGCCAGCTTCCCCACCACGTGGTACTGCTGCTCGGGCTCCACGAACCGCGGCACACCCTCCGCGCTCCCCGAGCGCGGCCGTGGCGTGCTCCGGGGCGCGGGGCCGGTGAGCTCCGGACCCTGCACGTTCACCCGCGGCAGCTCCTCGAGGCCCTCGCCCGGGGGCTCGATGCTGATCTCCAGGGGTGCGGCCAGACGCGCCTCGCGGGCGCGCAGCGCCAACAGTAGGTTCTCCACGTCGAGTTCGAGCAGATACAGCTCGTACGCGGCACGCAGCGGATCGCTCAGGGCCGCGCGGCGGTGCCGGTCGAGGCGCCCGAGGAGCTCGTCGGCGTCCCGCGCGCGGGTCTCGTGGGTGCGCTCGGACAGCCGCTGCCGCACCCGCCGCAGCTCGTGCAGCCGCTGCTCGATCCGCTCGCCGACGGCGGCCGGCCACTCGCGGCCGAGCAGCTGCTCGTAAAGGAGCCGCAGCAGCGGCGCGCCGGGGTCGCGGAACGCGAGCAGCAGCCGGGCCTGCCGGCGGGACCGTACGGCGAGCAGCAGCGCGAGCACGTCCTCGGGTGCGGAGGCGCAGTCGTCGGGGAAGAGGAACGCGGCGGTCATGCCGGGACAGTCCGCGGCGATACGGGAGAGCAGGAGGCGGTCGCGCCCGCTGCCCTGTGCCGCGCCGGGGAGGTCTTGTGCCGCACCCGGGACGTTTCGCGCCGCACCGGGGCCTTCTTGTGCGAGGGATCCGGGGCCCTCCTGGTCCGGCCCTGGGCTTTCGTGTCCCCGCTCGGGGACGAAGCCCTCGTGCCCCGGTCCCAAGCCTGTGTGCTCCGGCCCCAACCCTGCGTGCCCCGGCCCCCAGCCTCCGTGCTCCGGTCCCAAGCCTTTGTGCCTCGGCCCGGGGACGAAGCCTTCGTGCCCCGGCGCGGGTGCGGAATCGAGCCCGGCCCGCTCGGCGAAGCGCTGGATCAGGCTGGAGACGGTGCGCGTGGTCGCGTCGACCGCGAAGTCGATCGCACCGGTCAACGGCCCGTCGGCGCCCGCGGGTTGCCCGACTGTGGACGCCTCCTCGCGCGCCTGCTGCTCGCGGTCCGCGGCGAGGAGGGTCCCGCGCAGCGTGTCCAGATCCCCTGCCCTGCCCTGCCGTACGAACACGACCTCCACCGGCAGCGCGTCCATCTCTCCGTCCAGCCAGCGCACCAGTCGCCGGCGCAGACCCGGATCGGGCTCCTCGCGGGCGGAGGCGCGCACCGGCCGGGCGATGTCGCCCGCGACGGCCCGTACCCCCGTGACCGTGATCCCCAGCTCCTCGAGCCCGAGTTCGCGCTGGATGGTCTCGGTCGGGATCAGCGAGGCGTGGTCGAGCCGGTCCGCCGGGTGCGTGGTGCCGCGCCGCCCGCGCCGGTGGGTGAGCAGCCCGATCACCTTGCCGGAGCGGCCGTGGACGACGCCGGAGCCGCTGTAGCCGTGCCGTATGGGGACGTCCTCGATGTCGAGGGCGACCCAGCCGGAGGCGGGCCGGGGTCCGCTCGCCGGGCGGCTCGCCCCGGCCAGGCTCTCCGGATCGCCGAGCCCGAGGAGCACCGTCTCGGCGAGCTCGCCGCCGAGCAGATCGGAGGGGTATCCGGTGACCTGGACGGGGGCGCCGCGGGCGGGGATCTGCCGGTGCAACTGGGCCGGTTCCACCCCGTCTTCGGGTTCCTGCTCCAGTTCGAGCAGAACGAGATCACCGCCGCGCCCGGCCCGCGGCGGAATCAGCCGCCCCTCGACCACCCGCGCACGGCGGGGCTCGGCGGGCCCGGGCGCGCCCGGGAAATCGACGTACAGGTCCCCGTAGGGCCGGCCGGAACTCGGCTCCGCCGGCAGGACGACATGACCGCAGCTCACCACGTACCGCCGGTGCAGCAGCACACCGGCCCCCAGCGGCTCGGTCCGCCCCTCGGCCCGGAACAGCCGGACACGCCAACTCTCGTGGCCAGGCGTCCAGTTGGGCGTGCGGCGGGATGTCCCCATGGGGCTCAGGGTATCGGCGGGCGGGGGGTCCGGGCATGGTCACGTAGGGTGCGGTGGTGGTGAAAGGTGGCCCCTACATGACGCGCACGGCAGGTATCGACTCCTTCGACCCGCTGGTGGTGCGCCTGCGGGCGGCGGGCTGCGTCTTCGCGGAGGAAGAGGCCGAACTGCTGATGGACGCGGCCTCCTCGCCCGAAGGTCTGGAGTCCATGGCGGTGCGCCGTATCGCGGGCGAACCCCTGGAACAGGTCGTCGGCTGGGCGGAGTTCGCCGGTCTGCGCATCCTCCTCGACCCGGGTGTCTTCGTCCCGCGCCGCCGTACGGAGTTCCTCGTCTCGGTGGCCCTCGGGCTGCCGCTCGGCCCGGCCCCGGTGGTCGTCGACCTGTGCTGCGGCTCGGGCGCGGTGGGTGCGGCGCTGCTGTCCGCGCTGCCCGGATGCGACCTGTACGCGGCCGACATCGAGCCGGCCGCGGTCGCCTGCGCCCGCCGCAACCTCCCGCCCTCACCCGTATACGAGGGCGACCTGTTCGCACCCCTCCCGGCCGGACTGGGCGGCCGGATCTCCGTCCTGGCCGCGAACGTCCCCTACGTCGCCACCTCGGACATCCCGTTCCTCCCCGCGGAGGCCCGCGACCACGAGCCCCTCTCGGCCCTCGACGGCGGCGACGACGGTCTGGCGGTGGCCCGCCGCGTGGCCCAGGGCGCGCGGGAGTGGCTCGCTCCGGGCGGCCACGTCCTGATCGAGGCCACCGAGGCCCAAGTCCCGCTCGCCGAGCGGGCGTTCACGGACGCCGGGCTTTCGGCGCGGGTGGCGGTGGACGAGGAGTGGGAGGCGCGGGTCGTGGTGGGCACCGCCCGGCCCATCCGGGGGCAGTAGCCCGTAGTGGGCACCGCCCGGCCCGTCCGGGGTCGGCAGCCCGTGGTGGGCGCCGCCCGGCCCGCCGGCGCCCCGGCTCAGTAGCGCTGGGCTTTGACGATCTTCGCGGTCAGCTGAGGCTCGACCGGCTTGCGGCTGATCGCGAGCGGCTGGGCCCGCTCGCCGGGCGCGAGATCCTGCGCACCGACGATACGGGTCTCGACCACCTTGCCGTCGGCGTCGCTGAAGTCGACCTGCACCGCATACGAGGCCGGGGCGTCCGTGCGATTGCGGATATTGACGACGAGCGCGCGCACCCCGTTGGTCTCCGCCAGCGGTTTGCCGGTGAGGCCGACCTCGGACATCGCGTTGCCCTGGCCCTCGGCGCCGTCCAGCTGCTCCTTGAACTCCTGCCGGGTGCGTTCCGTGGCGTCCGAGACGGACTCCTCGAACGCGGACGCCCGGGCCGATGCGGAGGCTTCGGCGGCCGAGGCCGATGCCTTCACCTCGGCCTTCATCGACTCCGCCGCGGAGGCCATGGGCGAGGGCGGCTCCCCGGAGAAGTTCTCGGTGGCCGGAGGGGACGCCCGGTTGCTGAAGGTTGTGGCGGCATCACCGCTGCCTTCGGTGCTGCAGCCGGCCAGCACCGCACCGGTGAGCGCGACGAAGGCGATCAGGGCGACCCGGCCGCGGCGCGGACCGCCGGGGATTCTGGCTGAGCTCATGGAACGTGGCCTCCTGCTCGGACGAGGCCGAACCCCCACACGGTGGGCGCCCGACAGATCCAGGATCCGCGATGAGCGCGAGGTCGGCCATCGCAGCGCGCTCCGGGGGCCGGCGCCCCGAATCGTGCAAAAGATGCCTTCAGCGCGAAATGCAGCAAAAGTGTGAATACGGGTTTGGTGCACCGGGAAGGACGTCATGTCACAGGTCACCGACGGAGCGGGTACCCAGTCGTCCGCGGCCGTGAAGTTGTCGCTGTTCACCCTGACCACGATGGTGATCGGCTCCATGGTGGGCGCCGGCGTGTTCTCGCTGCCGCGGCGCTTCGCCGAGGAGACCGGGGTGGCGGGCGCGCTGATCGCCTGGGGCATCGCGGGCACCGGCATGCTGATGCTGGCCTACGTCTTCCAGTCCCTGGCCGTACGCCGCCCCGACCTGGACGCGGGCGTGTACGCCTACGCGAAGGCCGGCTTCGGCGAATACCTGGGCTTCTTCTCCGCGTTCGGCTACTGGGCCAGCGCCTGCGTCGGCAACGTGACGTACTGGGTGCTGATCATGTCGACGGTGGGCGCGATCTGGCCCGCACTGGGCGACGGCGACACCGCCCTGGCCATCGTTCTGTCCTCGGCCGGCCTGTGGGCGTTCTACTTCATGATCCGGCGCGGGGTGAAGGAAGCCGCGGCGATCAACAAGATCGTGACCGTGGCGAAGATCGTGCCCATCCTGGTCTTCATCGTCCTGGCGCTGTTCTACTTCGACCCCAAGGTGTTCGCGGACAACTGGGGCGGCGCCGACTACGCGGGCTCCCTGTTCAGCCAGGTCCGCGGCACCATGCTGGCCACCGTCTTCGTGTTCCTCGGCGTCGAGGGCGCGAGCGTCTACTCGCGGCACGCCAAGAAGCGCTCGGACGTGGGCCGGGCCACGATCCTCGGCTTCCTCAGCGTCTTCGCCGTCTTCGCGTCCGTCGTGGTCGTCTCGTACGGGATCATGCCGATGGAACAGCTCGCCGAACTGCGCCAGCCCTCCATGGCGGGAGCGCTCGAGGCGGCGGTTGGCACCTGGGGCAAGGTCTTCATCAGCGTCGGCCTGATCGTCTCCGTGCTAGGCGCCTATCTGGCGTGGACGCTGATGTCGGCCGAAGTCCTGTACGTCGCCGCCAAGGACGACGACATGCCCCGCTTCCTGGGGCGCGCGAACCACGCCGATGTGCCCGTGCCCGCGCTGATCATGACGACGGCGCTCTCGCAGGTGGTCCTGGTCGTCACCGCGTTCTCGGACGACGCGTTCAACTTCGCGCTCGACCTCACCAGCGCCCTGTCGCTCATCCCGTACCTGCTGGCCGCCGCCTTCGCGGTGAAGATCGGCACGCGCACCGACCCCCTCACGGCCGGCGGCGGCAAGACCTCCAACCGCGAACTCACCATGGCGATCATCGCGTTGGTGTACACGGCGTTCATGCTCTACGCGGCCGGGCTGAGGTTCCTGCTCATGTCGTTCATCCTGTACGCGCCCGCCACGATCCTGTTCGTCATGGCCCGCCGTGAGCAGGGCCGACGCCTCTTCTCGCCCCGTGAGCTCGTCATCCTCGCCGTCTCCGTCATCGGCGCGGTCATCGGCGTCATCGCGCTGGCCGCGGGCTGGATCAGCCTCTGACGTCGCACCGCTCCCGTCCCCAGCGCACTCCTCCCAGAGAGGTCACCATGACCGGTCCGAGCACTCCGTCCCAGGCCTACGGCGTCCACTCCGAGGTGGGACGTCTCCACAAGGTCCTCGTCTGCGCTCCGGGACTCGCGCACCGCAGGCTGACCCCGACCAACTCCGACGACCTGCTCTTCGACGACGTGATGTGGGTGGAGAACGCCCAGCGCGACCACGCCGACTTCGTCAACAAGCTGCAGCAGCGCGGCGTGGAGGTCGTCGAACTGCACGAGCTGCTCGCGCAGACCATGGCCATCGGCGAGGCGAGATCCTGGCTGCTCGACCGGAAGATCGTGCCCAACCAGGTCGGCGTCGGCCTCATCGAGGACACCCGCGCCTTCCTGGAGACCCTGGAGCCGCGACAGCTCGCCGAGTACCTCATCGGCGGCCTCGCCACGACCGACCTGCCGGACGAGTTCCGCTCCGGATACGTATCGCTCGCACGTGAATCGACCGGCGTACGCGAGTACTTGATGCCCCCGCTGCCCAACACCCTCTACACCCGCGACACCACCTGCTGGCTGTACGGCGGCCTCACCCTCAACCCGCTGTACTGGCCCGCGCGCCACGACGAGACACTCCTGATGAAGGCGGTCCACCAGTTCCACCCGGACTTCGTGGGATCGCGGGTGTGGTGGGGCGACCCCGAACACGACTGGGGGCAGGCCACGTTCGAGGGCGGCGACATCATGCCCGTCGGCAACGGCGTCGTCCTCATGGGCATGAGCGAACGCACCTCGCGCCAGGCGGTCACCCAGGTGGCCAAGGCCCTGTTCGAGCAGGGGGCCGCCGAGCAGGTCATCGTCGCCGGCATGCCCAAACTGCGGGCCGCGATGCACCTCGACACCGTGTTCACCTTCGCCGACCGGGACATCGTCACGCTCTACCCCCGGATCATGGACTCGGTGCACACGTTCTCGCTGCGCCCGAGCGACAAGGCGCCGGGCCTCGACATCACCGACGAGGGCAGCACCCCCTTCGTCGACGTGGTCGCCAAGGGCCTGGGGCTGCCGCGGCTCCAGGTCATCGAGACGGGCGGCGACGTCTACGCCTCCGAGCGCCAGCAGTGGGACAGCGGCAACAACGCCGTCGCCCTGGAGCCGGGCGTGGTCTTCACGTACGACCGCAACACCCAGACCAACACGCTCCTTCGCAAGGCCGGGGTCGAGGTCATCACCATCGTCGGCGCGGAACTCGGCCGCGGCCGCGGCGGCGGCCACTGCATGACCTGCCCGATCATCCGCGAGCCCGTCGCGTTCTGACGTCGAGGCACCCCTGAGCACTCCGAAAGGCCGTCCCATGGATTCCGCCCACAGCAGCGGTGCGCTGGCGAAGCTGCGCCAGCCCCGCCCGTATCCGGCCGTGTCCCTGCTCATGCCGACCCACCGGCGAGAGCCCGACAACGCCCAGGACCCCGTACGGCTGCGCAACCTCCTGGCCCGGGCCCGCGACCTGCTCCAGGCCGACCCGGCCGTGACCCGCGAACGGCGTGCGGACGTCCTGGACCAGCTGGACCAGGCCGCGGCGGAAGTGGATCTCGTCCACGCACGCGACGGCCTCGTGATCTACGCGGCGCCCGGCGAGCACCAGGTCTGGTCCGTGGCCCGTGAGGTGCCGGAGCGCGTCGTGCTCTCCGACACCTTCCTCACCCGCAACCTCGTCGCGGCCCGCGCGGCCGCGCAGCCCTTCTGGGCGCTGGCCGTGGCGGCCGACCGGGTCTCGCTGTGGAGCGGCGAGGGCGATCAGGTCACCGAGCACACGGGGGACGGCTTTCCGATGGAGCGGAGCCTGGAGGATCCCGACGCGGAGCGCAAGGAGCGCATCGGCGATCTGCCGAGCACCTTCCGCGACGAGCAGACCCGCCAGTTCCTGCGTCAGGCGCACGAGGCGCTGCGCGTGGTGCTCGCTTCGTCCCCCCGCCCGCTGTACGTGCTCGGCGGGTCCGCGGCGCTCTCCCTCCTGGAGGAGACCGGACCGCTGGGCAAGGACACGACGACCGTGCAGCAGGAGGGCCTCGCCGCAGGACCGGCCGCCCAGGTGTGGCGGGCCGTCGAACCGCTGCGGGCGGACAAGGCGGCGGCGGACCGCGCGGCGACCGTCTCCGAACTCGACGCGGCCCGGGGCCGACGGGAGTTCGCCGGCGGTCTCGACGAGGTCGCCCAGGCCGCGCGGGACGGCCGGATCCGGCTGCTCGCGGTGGAAGAGCACTTCCGTGCCGTCGTACGCGACTACCTCGACCATCTGGAACCGGCCGAGCCCACCGACCTCGACGCCCGCGACGACATCGTGGACGAACTCGTCGAGCAGGCCCTGGAGACCGGAGCGGAAGTGCGCTTCGTCCCCGACGGCACCCTGTCGGACGCGGGCCGGATCGCCGGCGTCCTGCGCTACTGAGCAGCGCCGACCACCAGCACCAGGAGCACCCCATGGCCCGCAATCGCTGTCTGATCCTGAGCTCGCCGCCGGAGGTCTGGGACCTGCTGTCCAGCGGCCCGCGCTACGGGGAGTGGGTCACCGGAACCCAGCAGGTCCTGGCCGCCGACCCGCACTGGCCGGACGTCGGCGCCCAGCTCAAGGTCCGGGTCGGCATGGGTCCCGTGACCCTCGACGACACCAGCACCGTCCGCGTCTGCGAACCGCTGCGGCGCCTCGAACTGGAGGCGCAGGCCGGTCAGTTCGGTGCGGCCCGTATCGCCATGAAGCTGATCCCGTGGGGCGAGAACACGCTGTTCATCCTCGACTGGCACCCCATCAGGGGCCCCGGCAGCCGGATGCACGGCATGCCCGTCGACTACCTCGTCAAAGTCCGCAACGGCATGATGCTGACGAAGCTGGCCCGGATCGCCGAGCGCGAGCACAGCGACGCCGTTTGATCCGCTGCGAGGCCCCACCCGACCGCCCGTTCAGAACCCGGCCGCTCGTTCAGAACCCGACCGGTCGTTCAGAACCCGACCCGTCGTTCAGGGCGACGGACGTGCGGTGATGTGCGCCCGCAGCCGATCGGTGTCCTGGTCCGTCCAGCCCGCGCGCGGCACGATCGCCGCCCAGGCGTCCACGGGCGCCGCCCCGTACCGGTGCCCGTGGGGCGCCTCCACGCCGTACGAGACGGCCATGTCGATGGTGGTCTGCCAGAAGGTGACGAGGGGGAACCAGCGGATCGCCGGGGTGATGTCAGGGCCCAGCGGAGCCCGCAGCCACTGCGGCCGGTGCAGGAGAAGGTCGCTCGACCACCACACGACCGGGTCGGAGGCGTTCTGCAGATAGACGACCCGTGGGTCCCCCCAGGCCGAGGGCGGCTGCTTCAGGTCCTGCGGGACGAACTGCCCGACCCGTACGTTCCTGCCCGCGTCGAGCACGGGGCGCCAGACCGGACTGCCGGACTCGCGGTGGTCCCGGATCTCCTGCGAGATCGGCGCGAAGTTCGGCGTACCGACGAGCAGGGCCCCGTCCGTACGGGCCAGGAGGTCCCGCAGGCCGTCGAAGGACGACTCGATCGCGAAACCGCCCAGGCTCTCCCCGGTCACGACGACCTTGGGCCGGTCCTCCTCGGGCAGCGCGGACACCTTGGCGAGCACCGCCTCGACGAGGGTGCGGGTGGCCTGACCGGCCCGTTCCTTGTCGACGAGGAAGGAGACCCAGCTGGGCAGGTAGGAGTACTGGACCGCGACGGTGGCGGTGTCGCCGTCGTGCATGTACTCCAGCGGTTCGACGATGTCGGCGTTGACCCAGCCCGTCCCCGTGGTCCCGGCGATCGCGAGCACGTCCCGGTCGAAGGCACCGGTGCGTTCCAACTCCCGTACGGCGAGCCGGGCTTTGGTCTCGAACGGGGTGTCGCTGCCGAAGACCTCCGGCACCGACGCGCTGACGTAGACGCGGACCGGATCCTTGGCGGGCCTGCCGGTGTACGCGCCGATCCGCTCCTTGGTCAGCGTGGACCCCGCGAAGACACGCCCCTGGAATCCGAGGTCGTCCCAGGAGATGAGCGATCCGGGACCGCCCGACACGAGCGGGGAGACCGGCGGCCGGATCCCTTCCCTCGTACCGCCGTTGGTCGCGTACGCGATGCGGTCCGCGAGACCGATGACGCCGCGCTGGAAGACGACATCGCGCAGCCCCACCGTGACGATCAGCGCGCTGAGCACGACCCCGACGGCGATGGCCACCGGCCGCGGAACGTAGCGGTGCAGCCTCCGGATCAGCGTCCGCGTCCCGAGCCGGATCCCGCGGGCGCACAGCAGCAGAAGAGCCCACAGGACGAGGGCGATCAGCATGATGGCGGGCACGTGCCAGGTCAACGAGGGTGGCAGGCCCTGGAGTTCACGCAGCCGGATCTGCGCGTGGGCGCTGCGGGTGATCAGCCACACGGTGACGAGGAGACCGAGCACCCAGTACGCCTGCCACAGATGCGCCCGCACGCGCTCGGTGGGCCGACGGGCGGAAAGAGCCCGCCATACGGTGCTCACCACCGCGCCGAACCCGTATCCGAGCGCCGCGCTGATCCCGCCGACCACGCCCTGAAGCAGCCAGGGCCGGGGCACGAGCGACGGGGTCAGGGACAGCCAGAAGAAGACGGTCGCGCAGCAGAGCGCGGTGAGGTCGGGCCAGCGCCGGACCAGGTAGGAGCTGTCGGGCCGGTCCCAGTACGGCTCCTTGGCGATACGGGCGAGCCGCTCCCGGACGGCGGTCCAGCGCGGCATGGCGCGGTGCATGATCTCACGCTAGTCGAGCACCGGACGGTCGGCCCTTCGGGCGGGCCGGGGCGCCCGCGTGCGCTCGCCCCGGCCCGCCGCAGGGCTCACGATGGGCAGGTCAGCACTTGTCCGTGCAGGTGAGCACGTTGGGAGGCCGCACCTCCGTGCCGTACGGTCCGCAGCCCCGGCGCTGGTCGCTGCGGCGTCCCGTCCCCACGCCGACGGCCGTCGCCGCGGTACTCCTCGTCCTGCTGCTCACCAATGTCGCCGCCCACCAGTGGTCCCAGCCGTGGACGCTGCTGCTCTCCCTCGCCGCCACCGGGGTGCTGCTCGCGATCGTCCCCTGGTCCGGCGGACAGTGGTCCGAGGTGGGTCTCGCGCGTGACACGCTCGCCCGCGGACTGCGCTGGGCGCTCGCGCTGATCGCCGTCGTGGCCCTCGTCTATCTGGTCGGCGCTCTGCTGCCGTTCACCCGCCAGTTCTTCACCGACCAGCGCACCAGCGGATCGAGCGGCGGCGAGGTGGCCGTGCGCGTCCTGCTCACCGTTCCGCTCGGGACCGTACTCCTGGAGGAAGTGGCGTTCCGGGGCGTCCTGTACGGACTGATCCTGCGCAGCCGGGGGCCGTTGGCCGCGACCTTGATCTCGTCCGGGCTCTTCGGCGTCTGGCACATCCTGCCCTCGCTCGGACTCGCCGACGCCAAGCCCGCCCTGGGCAGCGCCTTCGGCGACACCCTCCTCGGCATGATCCTGATCGACGCCGGTGCGGTGCTGTTCACGGCGGCGGCGGGCTGCCTCTTCTGCGAGCTGCGCCGCCGCAGCACCAGCCTGCTCGCACCTATGGGGCTGCACTGGGCCACCAATGCCCTCGGGCACCTCTTCGGCTTCTTCCTGAGATGACCAGGAGGCCGTGAGCGGCGTGCGATCCGCGCCCTGCCGCGCCGTTGAGGCCCGTGCTGCATCCGGCTCAATGAGGCCGCGGCGTTCTACATCCGGCTCAAAGAAGCCGCGGCGGACAGCACATCTCTGATCGCTTCCCGGTCCCCGTCCTGACCGGCGGCGGCCTCCTGCGGCAGCACATGCCCCGCCGCGAGTCTGCAGAACTCCACGCCGTCCAGGGCGACATGGGCCACTTCGTGCTCGGCGGAGCCCACCGCGCCCGGTGAGTCCAGGGCGATCAGCCACTCGCCGCCGCCCGAGCCCTCGACCTCGAGCCGCAGGCTCCGGCCGGGGGAGCCCGCGCGGACCAGGCTCTTGGGCGGCGCGGCACGTCCTTCGCGGCGGCGTTCGGCCAGGGCCGAGGGCAGCATGCGGGCCGCGAGGTCGATCATCCGGTTGAGATGGCGCGGCGCCGGCGGCTCGTACGGGTAGTCGACTGCATCCGCGATATCCCCGGCGTGCACCCAGCACTCGAAGGCGCGGTCCACCAGGGAGTCGCGCAGCGGGAGGCTGAACGCCCCGTACGGCACCGAGAGTTGGCCGGATCCACCACCCGCGAACGACACCGTCCGCACCAGCGCGTGCGACTGCTCCCGCCACGGCATCCGCACCGTACGGGTCGGCGGGAAGTGCGAGGCCTTCCAGTACGTCTCGGTCCGTGCCCGCGGCGAGGGCTCCTCGGGTGCCAGCTCCCCGAGCGGATCCTCCAGGCCGAGCGCGACCGCGACCAGACCGTCCACGGTCAGCAGATGCGCGATCACCCCGGCGACGGTGGTCCGCCGGTTCACGGGGCGGTCGCTTTCGCCGTCGTACCACTTCAGACGTACGGGGGCGTGCCACTCGCCGTCGC
The DNA here is from genome assembly GCF_016464295.1 of Streptomyces sp. N35. Taxonomy (NCBI): domain Bacteria; kingdom Bacillati; phylum Actinomycetota; class Actinomycetes; order Kitasatosporales; family Streptomycetaceae; genus Streptomyces; species Streptomyces sp. N35. Next base: position 71,488 of record NZ_JAEIMH010000034.1, read on the forward strand.
CGATGTCCTGGAGCAGCGCGTCCAGCCGCGCGGTCTCCGCGTCGTACGCAACGGCCCAGTCGGGTACGGGTATCCGAGGCGGCCGCTTGTCGAGGCAGCCGGCCAGGACCCGCGAGCGCAGCCCGGGATCGAGGTCGAGGCTCTCCTCCGGCTGCAGCAGTCCCACCGCGTCCCGCAGCCGCAGCGCCTCGTCGGCGCAGGGGCCGCAGGTGCCCAGGTGCAGCTCGACCGCGGCCGCCTCCTCGGGCGCGCAGGCCGCGAGGGCCCAGGCGCCGAGCAGCGACTTCAGCACGTCGTGTTCGAGGACCGGGGGCGGGGGAGCCTCCGGTTCGGGCAGGGGCAGCCCGCTGTCCTCGACGGACTCGCGCGGGGACGGTATCCGCGCCTGGGACGAGGCCCCCGGACGCTCGTCGTCCCCCGGGCGGGCCTCGCCCGGGCCGAACGGATCGGGATTCATGTGGCTCTCCCGTACCCCCGGCGCCAGGGGCTGCCGGCGTTCTTCTGGTCGTGGCCCGAGGACAGGAGCTGCACCCCGAGCCGCAGCCGGCGCCGCGCCTCGTCCCCGGTGACGCCGAGGTCGGCGGCGGTCTGGCGGTAGTCGCGGCGCTGGAAGTACGCGAGCTCGAGGGCGGCCCGCAGCGGCGCGGGCATCGAGGTCACGATGTAGTCGGCGCGCGCGGCCGCCGATGCCTCGCGCACCTTGCGTTCCAGGTCCTCGGCGCTGCCCTCGCCGCCCTCGGCGAGCGCCGCCGCGCCCTGCTTGCGCAGCCGCTGCACGGCCTGGCGGTGGGCGAGCGATGCGATCCACGAGCGCATCGAGCCCTGCTTGGGCTCGTACGCCTCCGGGTTCTCCCAGACGTGGGCGAAGACTTCGCGGGTGACCCGGTCGGCGGCGTCCTCGTCGTCGAGTACGCGGTGGGCGAGGCTGTGGACGAGTGAGGCGAAGCGGTCGTAGAGCTCGCCGAGCGCCGCGGCCTCCCCGCGCGCGAGCCGCTGCTGCATCCTGCGGTCCCAGCGGGGTGGTGCGTCCTTCGCCATCAGGCCCCCTCCGCCTTGCTTCCCTGAGCTTCGAATGTAGTCGCAGGCGCGGTCGGCGTACGCCCCTTTGCGGCAATGTGCGCCCACGCGCGGGCCGGGGATGGTAACGAATGCGTCACCTTCCCTTGCGCAGAGCAACTGAACGAACCTGATCGAAGTCGATCTAGATAGATCGAATCCGGCGAATTGTGATAGGGCTTTCCTGTGTTTCAGCAGGAAGGTGCGGGGCAGCCGCGAGAACAGGAAGCGAAGGAAGTGCTTCCGGATCTTCGGGGCTTCCCGTTTTCCGAAGCTGTACGGGACCGAAGCCCGGGCGAGCGAACGAGAGGCATGGCGTGGCGCTCAAAGTGACCGAGGCAGAACGGGGCGGCTGGGCCGTCATCCAGGTCAGCGGTGAAATGGACCTGGTGACCTCCCCCGCTCTGCGTCAGCGTGTCCATGAGGCGGTCGCCGACGGCCGGCGCAACGTCGTGCTCGATCTGTCCGAGGTCCTCTTCTGCGACTCCTCGGGCGTCGGCGTCCTGATCGCGTCCCGCCGGCTGCTGCGCTCCTGCTCGGGCCGGCTGCGCCTGATCCTGCCGGCCCGCGGCGCCGAGGACGGCTCCCACGTCAACCGGGTCCTCGCGGCCCTCGGCGTACGCCGCCTCTTCGAGGTCTACCCGGACGCGGTCTCCGCCTCCGACGACGCGGCCCAGCCGCTGTCGGCGTAACGGAGCGGACGTTTCAGTCGAGGTGCCCTTTGGCTTCTGCCACGAACGCGTGGATCTGCTGCTTGGCCTCGGCACGACGCACGTCGAACTCCGCTTCGTCGCAGGCCTGCTTGATGCGTCCGACCCCTTCGAGGACCTCCTCCGCCCGACGCACCAGTTCGGGCCGCTCGGTGACGAGCTGCACGCGGAACAACGCGTCGTACGCCTCGTTGCGCAGATCGAAGGCGCGGGCGCGCATGGCGGGCTCGCCTTCGTCGAAGGGCTTGCCGCGGTCGAGCAACCAGCGTTCCGTCTGCGCGCGCCGCAACGCGACCAGCGCCGCCGCGAACGCCGTGTACGCCTCCATCCGCTCCTGCCGCAACCGCTCGCCGCGCGAGAACACTTCGGCGCGTCGCAGCGAGCGGCCCTGGAAGAGGTGCGAGACCCCGACGCCGAGCAGAGTTCCCAGCACGGCTATGACACTGGTGACTGCCTCCATACGCACAGTCGATCACGCAGACACGCACCGCTGCGGCATGTCGCAGATTCTCAATAGTCCTGATACGGAGGGGAACTTTTCGGGTCCTCGGCCCATACGCCGACGTACGCTCGCCCCTGACGAGATGGCAACCGCCCCGACCAATCACGAGTGAGGCCGCCGAGATGGAGAGCGCAGAGTACGAGCGCAGGATTGCCGCCCGCTTCGCCAGCTTCGACCAGGACGGCAACGGCTATATCGACCGCGAGGACTTCTCCTCCGCGGCCAAGGCCTTGCTCGCCGAGTTCGATGTGACCGCGCGCTGCGACAAGGGGCAGGCGCTGTACATCGGTGCCGAGGCGTTCTGGCAGGGCATGGCCGGGATCGCGGATGTCGACGGGGACCAGCGGGTGACGCGCGAGGAGTTCGTGACCGGGGCGGTGAAGCGGCTGCGGGACAGCCCGCAGCGGTTCGCCGAGATCGCGCGGCCGTTCCTGCGGGCGGTGGTGGCGGTGGCGGACACGGACGGTTCGGGCGTGACGGTGCCGGCCGCGGAGCGGGTGCTGCGGGTCCTCGGTGTCGCGCCGGACGTGCTCCCGTTGGCCACCGCGGCGCTCGACCCGGACGGAACGGGCCGCGTCCCTTCGGAGGAGCAGCTGCTCGCCGCGTTCGCCGCGTACTTCACCACTCCGGCTCCGGAGGCGTAGAGCTTCTGTACGGGAGGGGCGGGTCTCGCACGGGACCCGCCCCGATGCCGTTCCAGGAGAACCGCTCCCGTCCAGGAGCACTGCTCCCCGTCTAGGAGAACCGCTCCCGCAGCTTGTACTTGAGGACCTTCCGCAAGGTCTCATTGCGTGGCAGCGCGTCCACCACCTCCAGCTGCTCCGGCAGCTTGTGGGTGGACAGGCCCTTCGCGCGCAGATAGTCCGTCAGCTCGGCCAGCGACAACGGCCCGGATCCCGCGCGCTGTTCGACCACCGCGCACACCCGCTCGCCCCGCACCTCGTCCGGCAGCCCGATCACGGCCGCGTCGCCCACCGACGGGTGCTGGTGCAGCAGATCCTCGATCTCCTTGGCCGAGATGTTCTCGCCCTTGCGGATGATCACGTCCTTGGCGCGGCCCGTCAGGACCAGATGGCCCGTCTCCGTCACATGCCCCAGGTCGCCCGTGATCAAGTACCCGTCCGCGTCGAAGACTTCGGCCGTCCGGGCCGGGTCCAGATAGCCCTGGCAGACCGCCTCGCCCTTGAGCCGCACCTCGCCGTCCACCCGGGCCGGCAGCTCCTTGCCGTCCGCGTCCGTGATGCGGACGGACATCGCGGAGGGCGGCTTGCCCTCGGTCGTGGCGAGGTTGTCGACGCTGTCGTCGGGAGCGCCCATGGTGATCATGGGCACCTCCGTCATGCCGTACCCGTGCGTGAGCTGACAGCCCATCTCCCGTACGACGGCGTGGTAGACCTCGGGCGGTTTGGGGGCGCCACCGCCGGCGAGCAGACGGAGGGTGGGGATGAGCTTCTCGTCGGGGTTCTTGCGCTGTTCGGCGAGGAACATCGAGTAGAAGGCCGTCGAACCGCCCGCGGTCGTCACCCCGTGCCGCCGGTAACCGTCCAGCGCGCCCGGCAGCGCGAACTTCTCGAAGAGCACGGCCGGGAACCCGTACAGGAAGAGCATCACCAGATAGTCCGGCCCGCCGATATGGGCGTACGGAAAGGCGATCGAGCCCACGTCGTCGGGCGACAGGTGCAGCGCGTGCGCCAGACACGACCCGCCCGCGATCAGCGAACGGTCCGTGTGCAGCACGCCCTTGGGGTCGGAGGTCGTGCCCGAGGTCCAGTAGATCCAGCGCACCGACGTGCCCTCGGAGGGTGGCGGGGGCAGGATCCGCGGGTCGCCGTCAGGGAGCGTCTCGTACGCCTCGAAGATGCCGCGCGCGCCCAGGCGGCGGGCCATCTCGCTGTGGTCGAAGTCCCGCCACACGCCGGGCGAGGCGAAGAACTCCGCCTTCGACTCCCGTAGCGCGAAGCCGACTTCCTTGTCGCGGTAGAAGGGGATGAGGGGGGTTTGCGTCGCGCCGATACGGGCGAGCGCGGCGGACAGGAGCACCGTCTCGATACGGGTGGGCAGCTGCCAGGCGACCACCGTGCCCGGACGTACGCCCATGCCCCACAGGCCGGCCGCGACCCGCTCGGAGCGGTCGCGCAGCCCGGCGAAGGTGAGGGTGCGGTCGTCCGCCGGGTCGGCCTCCGCCTGGATGAGCGCACGGCGATCCGGCGTACGGGCCGCGCGGCGGCAGATCAGTTCCCAGAACGTGGGCGCCGAGTCGAGTTGTGCTGCGTCGCTCATCGCGGACCTCCGTAACCCCTGTTCCTGACGGACTGTCAGATTGCCGAGAGCGTATGTCTCCGCGCCTTGTCGGTCCAGAGGTGCGGGAGCTAGCCTCTATCTGACGATCCATCAGAAACAGTCGACGCCCCATGCGCGTCGGGTGAGGGGACCCCCATGGAACTGCCTCGGATCATCAGCGTCGACGACCATGTGATCGAGCCCGCGCATCTCTTCGAGACCTGGCTGCCGAAGAAGTACCAGGACCGCGGCCCCAAGCCGCTCACCGCCGGAATCGGTGAACTCGCCTACGTGGCGGGCAAGTACCAGATCACGATGGACCCCGACGGGCCACCCACGGACTGGTGGATCTACGAGGATCTGAAGTTCCCGTACAAGCGCAATATCGCCGCCGTCGGCTTCGACCGCGACGAGATGACCCTGGAGGGCATCACCCGGGCCGAGATGCGGCGCGGCTGCTGGGACCCCAAGGCGCGCCTCGCGGACATGGATCTCAACCACGTCGAGGCGTCCCTGTGCTTCCCGACCTTCCCGCGCTTTTGCGGCCAGACCTTCGCGGAGGCCCACGACAAGGAGGTCGCGCTCGCCTGCGTGCGCGCCTACAACGACTGGATGGTCCAGGAGTGGTGCGGTGACAGCGGCGGCCGTCTGATCCCGCTGTGCATCATCCCGCTGTGGGACATCGACCTCGCGGTCGCGGAGATCCACCGCAACGCGGCGCGCGGCGTGAAGGCCGTGACCTTCTCCGAGATCCCCACCCACCTCGGTCTTCCGTCGATCCACTCCGGCTACTGGGACCCGTTCTTCGCGGCCTGCCAGGACACCGGCACCGTCGTGAACATGCACATCGGCTCCAGCTCCCAGATGCCCGCCGCCTCTCCCGACGCCCCGCCCGCCGTCCAGGCCTCGCTGAGCTTCAACAACGCGATGGCCTCGATGATGGACTTCCTCTTCTCCGGCGTCCTCGTCAAGTTCCCGAAGCTCAAACTGGCGTACAGCGAAGGCCAGATGGGCTGGATCCCGTACGCCCTGGAGCGCGCCGACGACGTGTGGGAGGAGCACCGGGCGTGGGGCGGGGTCAGGGACCTTATCCCCGAGCCGCCGTCCTCGTACTACTACCGGCAGATCTTCTGCTGCTTCTTCCGCGACAAGCACGGGGTCGCCTCGCTCGACGTCGTCGGCCGCGACAACGCGACCTTCGAGACCGACTACCCGCACGTCGACTCGACCTTCCCCAACACCAAGGAGGTCGCGCTCGACCACGTGAAGGGCCTCGACGACGAGACGATCTACAAGCTGATGCGCGGCAACGCCATCCGCATGCTCGACCTGGACTTCGACAAGGGCGTCACCTTCCCCTGGTCGGCGAAGTCCGCAGCGGCCGCGTCTGCCGCGAAGTAGCCCACGGCCATGGACCTCACGTACACGGAAGAGGAAGAGGAGTTCCGGGCACGCCTGCGCCAGTGGCTCGGGCAGGTGCTGCCCTCGCTGCCGGCCAAACCCGACCCGAACGACTGGCCCGGCCGGCGCACGTACGACATGGGCTGGCAGCGCAGGCTGTACGAGGCGGGGTACGCGGGACTGCACTGGCCCGTGGACGCGGGCGGCAAGGGCGCGACCCCGACCCAGCACCTGATCTTCCTGGAGGAGACCGAGCGGGCCGGAGCCCCGTACGTCGGCGCGAACTTCGTGGGGCTGCTGCACGCGGGCCCGACCATCGCCGCCGAGGGCACGGCCTCGCAGAAGACACGGTGGCTGCCGCCGATCCTCAGCGGCGACGAGGTGTGGTGCCAGGGCTTCAGCGAGCCCGATGCGGGATCCGACCTCGCGGCGCTGCGCACGAAGGCCGTACGCGACGGCGACGAGTATGTGATCACCGGCTCCAAGATCTGGACCTCGCACGCCGAAGTCGCCGACTGGTGCGAGCTGTTGGTGCGCACGGAGCCCATCAGCGAAACAGTGCCCAAGCACCGGGGCATCTCATGGCTCGCGATGCCGATGGACGCGCCCGGGGTGACGATCCGGCCGCTGCGCACCCTCGCGGGCTCGACCGAGTTCGCCGAGATGTTCCTGGACGAGGTGCGGGTGCCGGTCGCCAACCGGGTCGGCGAGGAGAACGACGGCTGGCGGGTCACCATGGTCACCCTGTCGTTCGAGCGCGGCACCGCGTTCGTCGGCGAGGTGATCGCCTGCCGCCGCACCCTCACCGCGCTCGCCACCGAGGCCCGCAAGAACGGCCGCTGGGACGACCCCTCGTTGCGGCGCAAACTCGGCCTGCTCAGCGCCGAGTTCGCGGCTCTGTGGCGGCTCACCCAGTGGAACGTCAGCGAGTCCGAGGCCACCGGGGGAGTGCCCGGCATCGGCGGCTCGGTGTTCAAGCTGCGCTACTCGCACGCACGTCAGGAGCTGTACGACACGGCCGCCGAGGTGCTCGGCGCCGCCGCCCTCGACCTGGACCACGAGTGGGTGCTCGACCGGCTCTCCTCCCTCTCGTACACGATCGCCGCCGGCACCTCGCAGATCCAGCAGAACATCATCGCCGAGCGCATCCTCGGCCTCCCGAAGGGCCGGTGAACCGTGCACTTCCAACTGACCGACGATCAACGGGCTTTGCAGTCGGGGATGCGCGAGCTGCTCGCCGGACGCTTCGGCCGGGATGCCCTGCGCGCGGCCGTGGAGGCTCCCGGCGCCCTCGACCGCGCGCTGTGGCGGGAGCTGGGCCAGGCCGGGTTCTTCGCGCTGCGCCTGCCCGAGGACGAGGGCGGGGTCGGGCTCGGCCTGCCCGAGGCGGTGCTGCTCTTCGAGGAGGCGGGCCGCGCGCTGCTGCCCGGACCGCTGATCGCCACACACCTCGCTGCGGGGGTGGTCAAGGGAGCGGCGGACGGCAGTGTCGTCGTCACCCAGCCCGACGGGCCGTTGATCGAGTGGTACGAGGCCTCGGACACGGTGGCCGGCGAGGAGCTCGCGGAAGGGGCCGGTGTGCCCGTCCGCTCCGTCGACCCGCTGACCCCGCTGCACCGGCTCCATGAGCCCGCCCCCGCGAGCGATCCGCTCGTCGGCCTCCTCACCGCGGCCGAACAGCTCGGCAGCGCGGCCCGTACCACCGAGACGGCCGTCCAATACGCGGGCGAACGCGAGCAGTTCGGCGCGCCGATCGGCTCCTTCCAGGCCGTCAAGCACCTGTGCGCCCAGATGCTGGCCCGCACCGAACTCGCCCGCGCCGCCGTCTACGCGGCCGCCGTCACCGGCGACCTCGCGGATATCGCGGGCGCCAAACTGCTCGCCGACGAGGCGGCGGTGCGCTGCGCGCGCGACTGTCTGCAGGTGCACGGGGGAATGGGCTTCACATGGGAGGCCGATGTCCATCTGCATCTCAAGCGCGCCTGGGTGCGCAAGGAGCGGTGGGTGTCCGAGGCCACGTTGACGGAACTTCTTGCGGAGCTGCTCGTCGAAGTGGGATGACGCCCGCCAGCTTTCCCCTGAACGACAGCGCTGAGTAACGGAGCAGGGCCACGAACGGGTTGAGTCGCCCGGCCGACTCGTCACGTCACGGAGTCGGGCCCTCGCTCCGGTACGCTCCGTGGGGTGCGAGTGGTCAAGCTCCCGAGCCGTATCGGAGGCGCCCCAGCGGCGGCCCCGGGGGCCGCGATGTCCACCGCTCGCAGCGTCGGGCGCCGTCTCGCGTCCGAGTGTTCGAGCCCCCGCAAAGCGCGTCGCACAGTATGCCGCACGCGTACTCCTTCGCGCTGGAATATGCCCGAAGCGCTTGTTGGGGTGACTGTACGTCAACCATGCTGTTCCGTACGGGGATCACGTTCCGTGACCCTGACGTGGCACGAGGCTGAGCCCCAGCGGTCCCGCCGGATTCGGATGGTGTGAGCGGTGCAGGTGCTTCAAGTTCAGATGGAGGTCGGGGCCGACCCTGCCGAGGTGGGGCGCGCCCGGAGGTGGGCCAGGTCGCGGCTCGCCGTCTGCGGCATAGAGGCGGACGAGCCGGTCGCCGAGACGCTCGTGCTGCTCATCTCCGAACTGGTCACCAACGCCGTGGTGCACACGGGCTGTCCGGCCGTTCTGCGCATGCTCCTTCCCGACGTGCCCGCCGCCTCGGGCACCGTGCGCGTGGAAGTCGCCGACTCCTCCTCCAGAGCGCCTCAGCCACGGGACGCCGACGGGGACGACACGAACGGCCGGGGCCTCGCGCTCGTCGACGGGCTCGCGGACCGGTGGGGCTGGCAGGAGGAGTCATCCGGGGGCAAGCGGATCTGGTGCGAGGTGGACCGCGGCCCCGACAGCGCCTGTCCGGACGGGCTGGCACTGCCGGCCGGCGCGGTCGTACACGCGGTGTGATCTCCGGCGGACGCCCGGACTGCCGTTGGATTCCCCGACATTCCTCGCGATACGTGAGGAAGCGGACCAGTGGGTGTTGACGTGACGTGTCCGTTTGATCACGCTTATGGTTGGCGATTCGCCGCGAGGGGACGTCGAGGGTGTAAGTGACGGACTGACGGCCTCGGCGAGTGCGAGTCGCGCGTCTGGCGTCAGCCCTCAGGGCCAACAGGGCAGTTTTCGAACGCCGGAGGCGGTCGGTGGGGCGCCCCACATGTGCGGCGCGCCCCACCGGCCGGCGGTTCGGGGGCGGACCCTCAGAGGATCGCGACCGGGGCCACCGGTGTGCCCGTGCCGCCGACGAAGGGTTCCGGCATCGCGGAGAGCAGGAACGCGTAGCGCCGCTCTTGTGCACAGGCTGTGGACAGTTCTTCCAGATTCCAGTTCTGGCCCTGCATCATGCCCATTTCGACCAGATGGAGCCCGTGCACCCCGAGCCACAGGTTCTCGATCTCGGGCGGGAAGATCTCGAAGACCATGGTGTCGTTCGCGACCGCGGCGACATCGCGGGCGTGGAACCACTCGGGCGTACGGATCGACAGACCGGGTGACGGCGTGGCGTACGCGTGCTTGTCGGACTGGAGATAGAGCTGCATCTGGCCGGTGCGGACCAGGACGATATCGCCGGCGCGGACCTCGACACCCCCGAACTCCTCAGCCTCCCGCAGGTCTTCGGGTGTCACGGCATGATCCCCGGGCAGCCGGTCCACGCCCTTCGCCGCCGCCACATCGAGCAGCACGCCGCGTGAGACGACGTGCCCCGCCTTCTCGATCCCGCAGAATTCGGCCCCGCCGTGGGCCGTGATGGTGTCCGCCGGACGGCCGTTGTAGATCTTGCCGGAGTGCGAGACATGGGTGAGCGCGTCCCAGTGCGTGGCGCACTGCAGGCCCATCGTCACCGCGTCGTCCGTGGTGGCGACCGTCCCGGGGCCGAACATCTCGAAGTTGAGCATCACCATCGTGTGCATCGGGTTCACGCGGCCCGGGATCATGCCCGTCTGCACGCCGTTGTCCTGCAGATTCAGTGCGAGCGATACCCGCCGGCCCGAGCGGATCCCGGCCGCCGCCGCCCTGACCACCTCGTCGGTGATCAGGTTCAGGGTGCCGATCTCGTCGTCGGCGCCCCAGCGTCCCCAGTTGTTGACGCGCTTGGCGATGTCGTGGAACTCGGGTGGCAGACCCATTGCGTTCTCCTCAACTCCATTGCCTGCTGGGGCTTGTGCTCGTGTATCAAGTGCCCTCTAGAATCTAACGGTCCGTCAGAAACCGCGGGAAGGGGCACGACGTGGGGAACTTCTTGGCAGGCAAGGTCGTAGCGGTGACCGGCGCAGGCCGCGGCATCGGCCGTGCGGTCGCGCTCGCGGCCGCCGCCGAGGGCGCCAAGGTCGTGGTCAACGACTACGGGGTCTCGATCGAGGGCGGCGAGCCGTCCTCCGAGGTGGCCGAGCAGGTCGTCAAGGAGATCGAGGCGGCCGGCGGTACGGCGGTCGCGGTCGCCGACGACATCTCGACCATGGCGGGCGGCCAGCGCATCGTCGACACCGCGCTCGCCCAGTACGGCCGGATCGACGGCGTCGTCTGCGTCGCCGGGATCCTGCGCGAGCGGATGCTGTTCAACATGTCCGAGGAAGAATGGGACCCGGTGGTCGCCACGCACCTCAAGGGCACCTTCACGGTCTTCCGTGCCGCCTCCGCCGTGATGCGCAAGCAGGGCTCGGGCACGCTGATCGGCTTCACCTCCGGCAACCACCAGGGCTCGGTCGCCCAGGCCAACTACTCGGCCGCGAAGGGCGGAATCATCTCGCTCGTACGGTCGGCGGCGCTCGGACTGAACAAGTACGGGGTCACGGCGAACGCTGTCGCGCCCGTCGCGCGGACCCGGATGTCGGCCAACGTACCGATGGAGCTGAAGGAGATCGGGTCGGCCGAGGACGTGGCCGCGCTCGTCACGTATCTCCTCTCCGACCGGGCCCGCGAGGAGAAGATCACCGGCCAGGTGTACACGATCGCCGGACCCAAGATCGCGGTATGGGCACAGCCCCGTGAGCTGCGGGCCGGATACGCGGACGGCGCGTGGACGCCCGAGAAGATCGCGGACTTCCTGCCGGGCACGGTCGGCACGGACCCGATGCCGATGCTGGCACAGCTCGAGGCGATGGCCGCGGCCGCGGCGAAGAAGGACCGGCCGAACACGTAGCAGTCCGGCCGGTCCGGCAATCTCAGCCCCTGCGGCGATTGAGCAGATCCGAACGAAGTTCGGATGCCGGGGTCCGGGGTGAAGCCCCGGTTTCGGGAAGGGGCGGGGCGGGGCGGGGGAGAAGAGCCGGCCGCAGGCCCAACGGCGAGACAGGAGGGCGCAGATGGACTTCGAGTTCGGCGTTGAGGACGAGGCGTTCCGGGCGGAGGCACGCGCCTGGCTCGAGGCCCACCTGTCCGGCGAGTTCGCGGCGGGCCGCGGGCTCGGCGGGCCCGGGAGCGAGCACGAGGGCGGCCAGGTGCGCAGGGCCTGGGAGCGGGAGCTCGGCGCGGGCGGCTGGATCGGCCTCGGCTGGCACGCCGACCCCGGCGCGCCCGGGAGCGGCGACTCCGCTTCGTACCGCGACAAGGGCCCGTACGGGAATCGCACCGCCACCCTCACCCAGCAGGTCGTCTGGGCCGAGGAGTACGCCCGGGTACGGGCGCCCGGACGGTACGGGCACATCGGCGAGAACCTGCTCGCGCCGACCCTGCTCGCCTACGGAAGTCCCGAGCAGCGGCGGGAGTTCCTGCCGGCCATCGCCTCGGGCGAGCAGATGTGGTGCCAGGGCTACAGCGAGCCCGGGGCCGGATCGGATCTGGCCGGGCTGCGGACCGCTGCCGTACGGGACACGGACGGGACGTACCGGATCACCGGGCAGAAGATCTGGACCTCGCTCGCCCACGACGCCGACTGGTGCTTCGTACTCGCACGCACCGAGGCCGGATCCGCGCGGCACAAGGGGATCAGCTTCCTGCTCGTCCCCATGGACCAGCCGGGCCGGATCGAGGTCCGGCCGATCCGGCAGCTGACGGGCACGAGCGAGTTCAACGAGGTGTTCTTCGACGGGGCCGTCGCGCGCGCCGAACACGTGGTGGGCGGCGAGGGCAACGGCTGGCAGGTGGCCATGGGGCTGCTCGCCTTCGAGCGCGGTGTGTCGACGCTCGTCCAACAGATCGGCTTCGCCGAGGAGTTGGGCCGGGTGCTGCGCGAGGCCGCCCGCAGCGGCGCCGTCGGCGATCCCGTGCTCAAGGACCGGCTCGTACGGCAGTGGGCCGAACTGCGCACCATGCGCTGGAACGCGCTGCGAACCCTGGGCGGCACGTCGGACCCGGGTGCGCCCAGCGTCGCCAAACTCCTGTGGGGCGGCTGGCATCAGCGGCTCGGCGAGCTGGCGATGCAGGTGCGCGGCACGCTCGCGACCCTCGGGCCGCACGACTGGAGCGAGAGCAATCCGTATGAACTGGACGCTCTGCAACGGCTGTTCCTGTTCACCCGGGCCGACACCGTCTACGGCGGCTCGGACGAGATTCAGCGGGGCATCATCGCCGAGCGCGTGCTCGGGCTGCCCAAGGAGCCCTCGGCAAACCGGACGGTTGCCGAAGTCAAGGGTTCAGCACAGGGATCCCAAGGAGGGGACCGATGAGGGGCGTCATCTTCGACGGCAAGCAGACCCAGGTGGTCGACGACCTGGACGTACGGGACCCGGGGCCGGGGGAAGTGCTCATCGCCGTCGCCGCGGCGGGACTGTGCCACAGCGACATGTCGGTGGTCGACGGGACCATCCCCTTCCCCGTGCCGGTGGTCCTCGGCCATGAGGGCGCGGGGGTCGTCGAGGCGGTCGGCGCGGGCGTCACACATGTCGCCGCAGGCGACCACGTCTCGCTCTCCACGCTCGCCAACTGCGGGGCCTGCGCGGACTGCGACCGCGGCCGGCCGACGATGTGCCGCAAGGCGATCGGGATGCCCAAACAGCCGTTCTCACGCGGCGGGAACCCGCTCTTCCAGTTCGCGTCCAACTCCTCCTTCGCCGAACGGACCGTCGTCAAAGCCGTACAGGCCGTGAAGATCCCGAAGGAGATCCCGCTGACGTCCGCCGCACTGATCGGGTGCGGGGTGCTCACGGGCGTCGGAGCCGTGCTGAACCGTGCGCGCGTCGACCGCGGGGACTCCGTGGTCGTGATCGGCGCGGGCGGCATCGGGCTCAACGTGCTGCAAGGCGCGCGGATCGCGGGCGCGACCACGATCATCGCCGTCGACGCCAACCCCGCCAAGGGCGATGCGGCACGGCAGTTCGGGGCCACGCACTTCATCGACGCGTCCGCGGTGGAGGACACCTCGCAAGCCGTACGGGAGATCCTGCCCACCGGAGCCGACCACGTCTTCGAGTGCGTCGGCAACCCGAAGCTCATCCGCCAGGCCATCGACCTGCTCGACCGCCACGGCCAGGCCGTGCTGCTCGGCATGACCGGCGCGAAGACCGAGGCGTCCTTCCTGCCCGCGCCGATGTTCCTGGACAAGTCCATCCTCGGCTGCCGCTACGGCTCCTCGCGCCCCCAGCGCGACATCCCCCTCTACGCCTCCCTCTACCTGCGAGGCCAGCTCCTCCTCGACGAGCTGGTCACCACCACGTACCCCATCGAGGACTTCGCCAAGGCGGCCGACGACCTCCACGGCGGCCGCGTGGCCCGGGGGGTCCTGACCTTCTGACGGTGGCGGGGTGGCGGGGCCCTGACCGTCTGACGGTGGCGGGGCCCTGACCCTCAGATCGGCAAAGGGACCATCTGTCCTGCACCGTGCCCGAATTGCCGGGTACGGCGCGGACGGATGGTCCCTCTATCGCTTGCGGCTTGCGGCTTACGGCTTGCGGCTTACGGTGTCAGGCCGGCCAGGACCTTTGCTGCCTCGGACGGCTCCACCAGCCACTTGAGGTGGCTGCCTGCGATGGTGTGGACGTCGTACGGGTTGTCCGGGGTCAGGGTGTTGCCCTCGCGGATCAGGCGGTCCTGGGCGGCCGGCGGGATGGAGGCGTCGTCGGCGAGGCGGACGTACGTCTTCGGGATCGTGCCCCAGGTCTTCGCCTGGGCGCGGTCGTCCGAGGTGCCGACGTCCAGGTTCTCGTCCGGCTGGAAGGTGTTCAGGAAGTTCAGGAACTGCTCGTCGGTTCCGTCGGCGAAGAATGCCGCCTTCATCGCCTCGAGCGTGGCCGGGTCCGCGGTGCGGAAGTTGACGCGCAGGGCGCCGAGTTCGGCCGGGTTCGCGGCCACGGCGGCGGCGAAGGCGGCCGGGTCGACGGTGGCCATCTCGGGCTCGGCGTAGTAGTCGTTGACGTCCAGGTCGACCGGGCACCACGACGAGACGTAGACGATACGGTCGATCAGCTCGGGGCGGGCATTGGCGGCCGCGGTGGCGGTGGCGCCGCCGCGGCTGTGCGAGACGAGGATCACCGGACCGTTCGCCTTGGCTCGCTCGAGGATTCCGATCAGATACGCGGCGTTGTCGGCCAGCGTCACACCCGTGATCGAACTGGGCGCCGTGGCCAGACCCGCGGGGTCCTGAGGCGCCTGGTAGGCGCGCGTGTAGGTGGCCCCGAACCCGTGACCCGGCAGGTCCACGGCGACCGAACGGTGGCCGAGCAGGCCGAGTTCGGCCTGGAGAGGCGCGAACGAGAAGGAGTTCGCGAAGGCTCCGTGGACGAGTATGAAGGTCGGCTGCTGCATGCTTGCTCCCCGTAAGTCGGACAGACCCCGCCCTCCCGGGGGCCGAGCCCTTTGAACCCTATCGGCACCCACTGACAACGCCTGCCACCTGCACCTCGGTTGACCCTAGAGCGCGCTCGCCGGCTCCGCGCCCCTCTTGCGGATCACCACGGCCATCAGCGCGGCCGCCGCGCACAGCGCGCCCGAGGCGTACCAGACCGGGTCGTACGTGCCGAAGACATCGCGGGCCACACCGCCGAGGAAGGCGACCAGGGCCGCGCCCACCTGGTGCGAGGCCAGCACCCAGCCGAAGACGATCGCCGAGTCGTCGCCGTAGTGCTCACGGCACAGGGCGATGGTCGGCGGGACGGTGGCGACCCAGTCCAGGCCGTAGAACACGATGAAGAAGAGCATCGGCGGGTGGACCGAGTCCGAGAGCAGGATCGGCAGGAAGAGGAGGGAGACGCCGCGCAGCGCGTAGTACACGGCAAGCAGACGGCGGGAGTCGTAGCGGTCGGTGAGCCAGCCCGAGAAGATCGTGCCGAGGATGTCGAAGATGCCGATCACGGCGAGCAGCGAGGCCGCGGCCTGTACGGGCATGTGGTGGTCGTGGGCGGCCGGGATGAAGTGGGTCTGGATCAGGCCGTTCGTGGACGCGCCGCAGATCGCGAAGGTGCCGGCGAGCAGCCAGAACGGGCCGGTGCGGGCGGCGGAGAAGAGCACCGTGACCGCCCGCCGGGCCGCGCCCTGCGCGGGCGGGGGCTTGGGCACGAACTCCTCGGACCCGTACGGCGCGAGGCCCACGTCCGCGGGGTGGTCGCGAAGCAGCAGCCAGACGAAGGGGACGACCGCGAGCGCGGTGAGGGACACGGTCACGGAGGCCGGCTTCCACGTACCGTCCTCGACCATCCAGGCGATCAGCGGCAGGAAGATCAGCTGACCCGAGGCCCCGGCGGCGGTGAGGATGCCCGTGACGAGGCCCCGCCTCGTGGTGAACCAGCGGTTGGTGACGGTCGCCGCGAAGGCCAGGGCCATCGAGCCGGAGCCCAGGCCCACCAGGACGCCCCAATAGAGGATCAGCTGGAGCGAGTTCGCCATCCAGACGGTCAGACCCGAGCCGAGGGCGATCATCGTCAGGGCGACGGCGACGACCCTGCGTATGCCGAAGCGGTCCATGAGCGCGGCGGCGAACGGCGCCGTGAGTCCGTACAGCGCGAGGTTCACCGACACCGCGAGGCCGATGGTGCCGCGCGACCAGTTGAAGTCGTCGTGCAGCGGCTCGATCAGGAGACCCGGCATCGAGCGGAAGGCGGCGGCACCGAGGATCGTCACGAAGGCCACGGCGGCCACGTACCAGGCGCGGTGGATGCGCGGAGTCTTACGGGGGGCTGTCTGCTGGGTCGGCGTCTCGGCCCCGGGTGTCGGCTCGGTCGGTGTCCCGGCCTCGGAGGTCTGGTGGGTCGGTGTCCCGGCCTCGGAGGTCTGGTGGGTCGGCGTCTCGGCCCCGGATGTCTGCGTCACGGGATCATCCTGGCGGTGAGGGCCTTTCCCGAACGAGTGGCTCAAAGGTCAGCATTCGATAGGATCGGGCCATGGGATCCTCCGAGACCGTCGCGAGCTCCGAGAGCTCCGAGAGCTCCGAGACCGTCGAGACCGTCGAGACCGCCCGCGCCGGGAAGCCTGCGCGTCCCGCTGTGGGCGACCCGGCGCGTCCCGCTGTGGACCGGGCGTTGTCAGTGGGTGCCGATAGCCTGGACGGGGCTCGTCCCCCGGGAGGGCGGGGTCTGTCCAGGGCGCCCCGGCATCGTGTCGTCGTGCTCGCCCTCGACGGTCTGCTCCCCTTCGAACTCGGCATCCCCCACCGCATCTTCGGCCGGCCCGTCGGCCCCGACGGCGGGCCGCTCTACGACGTCGTCACCTGCTCGATCCGCCCGCCGGGACCCGTGCGGACCGACGCGGACTTCGCGATCCATGTCGAGCACGGCCCCGAGGCCCTGGCCACCGCGGACACCGTCGTCATCCCGGCCTCGTACGAGCTCGGTCCGGTGTACGAGGAGGGCCGGCTCACCCCGGAGCTGGCCGCCGCGCTCGCCCATATCCGCCCCGGCACCCGGCTCGTGGCGATCTGCACCGGTGGCTATGTGCTCGCCGCCGCCGGGTACTTGGACGGCCGGCCCGCGACCACCCACTGGTGGCACTCCGAGCACTTCCAGGAGCTCTTCCCCACGGTCGCCGTCGACGCGGACGTGCTCTTCGTCGACGACGGCGAGGTCCTGACCTCGGCCGGAGTCGCGGCCGGTATCGACCTCTGCCTGCACATCGTGCGCCGCGACCACGGGACCGCCATCGCCAACGAGGTGGCCCGCCGTACCGTCGTACCGCCGCATCGCGACGGCGGACAGGCGCAGTTCATCCAGCGGCCCGTGCCCGAACCCGAGAAGGGGACCACCGGAAGGGCGCGGGCGTGGGCGCTCGCGCGGCTGCACGAGCCGATCCAGTTGCGGGACATGGCGGACCAAGAGGCCATGTCGGTACGGACGTTCACGCGCCGCTTCCGCGACGAGGCCGGCGTCAGTCCCGGGCAGTGGCTGACCCGGCAGCGGATCGAGCGGGCCTGTCATCTCCTGGAGTCCAGCGCGCTCTCCATCGACCAGGTGGCGCGGGATGCCGGATTCGGTACGGCGCAGTCGCTGCGGCAGCACCTAATGGGCGCGCTCGGCGTCACTCCGACCGCTTACCGGCGTACCTTCCGCGCAGATCACGCTCGGCTGCGCCCGGTGGCCTGAGCGGCCGGCCGACCGGTCGCCGAGGAGGCCGACGGCCGTGAGGGCGAGCGTGAGGGCGACGCCCGCGAGGATCGCGTTCGAGGCGGTCGTCAGGTTCATCAGCAAACCGGCCAGGCTGCCGGACAAGGCGTAACCGGCGCCCACCGCCGCGTACATCACCGAGTACCCGGCGGCGAGCGCGCTCGCCGGCAGGGTGGCGCGCAGCGCGAGGTTCCGGGTGAGGAGCGCACCGGCCTGCAGCACTCCGGCGAGCGTCAGCCCGGCCGCGATCGCGATGACGGAGGGGGTCACGGCGACGACGGTGACACAGGCCGAGACGCCGACGAGCAGGACCGCGCTCTGGGTCGCGAGCCGCCCGGGCCAGGCCGCCCGCATCCCGTAGACGAAGGCGCCGACGGCGGAGGCCATCGCGAACGCGGCGAGCAGCGGGCCCGCGAGGCCCACCCCGAAGTCCCGCTGTTCGAGCAGCGCGGGCAGCGCGATCTCGGCGAGCGCGAGCAGACACATGGTGGCCGCGCCCATCACGTACGCGGGCCAGGCGCGCGCCAGGACCCGGGCCTTCGACCCGTTGCCCGGTTCGTGTTCCTCGGCCTGCCAGCCGGCGGGCAGCAGCCACAGGCCCGCCGCCGCGACGAGCACCAGGACGGTGGCGAGCAGCATCGGTGTGTACGGGGCTACGCCGAGCGCCAGCCAGGCCGCGGCGACCGGGGAGACGGCCCAGATCGCCGAGTTGAGCATGGTCTCGAAGCTCATCGCCTGCGCCACGGCCCGCTCGGGGACCATCGCCTGGAGCAGCGCGCGCAGCCCGCCCGCGGCGCCGGCGGGCGCGGCCCCCGCGACGAAGGCGCCGACGCCGAGGACCCCGGCGGGTGCGCCCGGGGCGAGGGCGAGCAGCAGGAAGCCGGCGCCGCCTCCGGCGGGCCCGCACGCCCGCTGGCCCCTGGCCCGCTCGGGCCGCGGCCGCGCTCCGCGTACGGCCGCGCGCGCGGTGTCCCCGCCCACGGACCCG